>DATNRD010000386.1:0-3590 GCA_036703665.1 Candidatus Obscuribacterales bacterium | reverse complement strand
AAGCTGCCCTGCCAGGCCCAGAAGGAACCTCAGCAGGTCCTGAGGCACCACCTGCGAGCGCAACTCGGTCTGCCAGGTAGCCTGGGCAGAGCGGTAGTCCGTGACGTGGCCATCGAGTACGAAAGTGCTTTTCCCGATGCTGCCGCTCAAGTCCTGAATAAGCAACTCCTGGCCGGAGGCGGCAAACAGCCCGGACAGGCGCTCAAAAGGATAGCCGGCGGCGCCCGCACGCATCTTCACGTTGGAGAATCCGATGACGCCATCCAGGTCGAAGTCCGCTCCGCCCGCCTGCCAGAGGAGGTCACCGTAGGCGGTGCCGCTTACGCCCGTTACGTGGTAGCGGGACAGCGTGTCCAGGTAGCGCTCGCGCAGGGGCGGCGGCATCAACGGCGAGGACAGGTAGAAGTTGAGCTCGCTTAAGTCCAGGCCGTTGGTTTTGGCCTTGACGCGCTTCAATCTGGCCTGGCCCGACAGGTCATCTATAGCCAGGCTGGTCACCAGCTTCTGGCCCTGCCTGCTGACCAGTCCCACCTCGCGCAGGACGAGCTCGTTGCCCTCGTATCTCAGCGAGCCGGACACGCCCCGTAGCGGTCGGGACAGCCCCGGCGGCTGGTAGTAAAGATCTTCTGGCTGGGCGGCAAGGGTGATGGCTGGTTGGACCGGGCTGCCTTTGATGACCAGTGAGAAATCGCGCACCTTGCCCCAGAGCTGCCGGTCGGAAAAAGCAGGGATTTGAATCTTGAGCAGCCTCAAGGCGCCGGCGAATTGCGCGAGATCCAGGCGATTCGCTGTGAAGACCACATCTATGTTGGGGTGCCGGCCGAGCACGGCCTGCCCGTTCAGCTTGAAGTTGCCGCTGCCGAGGTTGCCGCTTATGTTTTCAAGCTTGAGTGTTTGCCCGTCATAGTCGACTTTCCCGCTTACGCCCCTGGCTGCGAAGCTGCCGTCGCCCACGGCAAAGTCGGCGCCTTCAAGCCGGGCGGAGACGAACAGCGACTGCGAGCGGCCGCTGGTGTTTACCCGACCGGCGAGGTCAAGCCTGCCGCCCATGGACAATTGCTTGACCGAATCAATCCGCAAGAGCTTAAGCAGGTTGGCGCTGGCTTGGCGGGAGGCGCGAATGCGCTTGAGTATTTCCGACAAGCTGAGCTTGTCGCCCGTGAAGGCCAAGCGCGACCGGCCTCCGGACCTGTCCCAGAAGCCCGAGGCTCTAAGCCGCCCGCCAGCAGCGTCCATCTCGGCGCCGGGTAGCTCTAGCCTGCCGTCGGCGACGGTCAACTGGCCCTTGAGCCGGGAAGCGGCATCGGCGCCCAGCAGGTCGAGCATAGGAAAGGCGGACAGCAAGCCCGAGTTGGCCACGTCCTGCGCGGGCAGACCGTCGGCGGCGATGGTGGCCAGCAGGCTGCTTACCGGACCGCGACCGGTGAGCCTCACCTCGATGTTGGCGCTCCCGGACAGCCGACCCGGAGCCAGCATTCTAGCCAGCGCCGCCTCGCCGGTAGGGGCCGCGGAGGCAGCCTGGGCCGGGGCCACCCAGGGGATATTGTGCAGGTCCTTGAGATTGCCCAGGACGCGAGCCTGGTACTCGGGCACGCCACCCTGCCAGTTTGCCAGCCTGCCCGTGGATCTAAGCTCTATGTCGGACAGCTTGACGCTTACGTCGTTCCACTCGATGGCTTGCTTGTCGATACGCACCCGGGCATTGCTGGTAGCCTGCGGCGCTTTGACCACCCCGAGCCGACCGGCGGGCACGGTCAGCCCTTGAATCCGGGCAGAGGCGGTCAGCAGTATGCCCTTGTTGAGGGTGCCTTCGCCGGACACATCCAGGGCGAACAGTCCGCCGACCTCGGGGATCAGCCGCCTCAGAGGCCCCAGGTCGTCGGGATTGAGCCGGTCGGCCTTCAGGTCGAACTTGTACTTGTTCTGCCGCCAGCGCTCGAAGAGTCCGTTTCCGAAGGCGGTGAGCTTGACGGAGGTGGTATAGCCGGGGCGCCGCAGGTCAAAAGACAGATAGAACGGCCAGCGCCGGTTTTTGCGCGGCCAGACGAGCTTCAGGTCGACGTTGTCGAACTTGTAAGGCGTAAAGGCGTTGCTGCCGGCCGGCCCGTGGTCCACCAGGTGCAGCCTGCCCCGCTCGACCTGGATAAAGCGGATTTCCGGTCCCGGCTTGAGCAGGTCGGTGAAATTCCAGTTGCCGCCCTTCAATCTCACCGCCCACAATTCGGGCTTCTTGAAAGACAGGTGGCGCACGATGAGCTTGCCCTTCACGAGCGGCAGCACGGCCACCCCTATCTCGCTCGGTCCGGCAGTGACAAACGATTCTCCGGCAAGGCCGGTCACCCTCATCTTGCTTGTCTGGATGGAAAGCCCATTTAGTCCCAGGTTCCAGCTAAGCGAGCCCAGGGCCACCCGGCGGTTGAGCGACTCGGACATGAGCTGCTCCAGTCGCGGGCGCGCCCAGTTGATATCCAAAAGCAGAGCGACAGGCGCCAGAAGGAACATGAAAAAAAGCCACAGTGCCAGAAAACGAGTGACAAGGCCAAGGTAGCGGCCTTGATTGACCGTTGCCCGGGGCTTCTGCGGTAGCGTCTTGAGCGTCAGCAATTCCTCCCCTCACCAGCTGAGGTGTCATCGGTGAATTCAGGCGAGCGGCTGCGCGCCTGGTAAGGCGTTGCTGCTCGCCTGGCAAAATCGGGGCAGGCAAGGCTCGGGAACGCAGGCTGCCCGGGGGGTGCACCTTGCCGGGCAGTTCTATAAAAGCGATTGCCTTTCTGATACACTGCCCTGGCAGCAACCCCGGAGAAGACCGCGGCTTACGTAGGTGGACTGTAGGCCGGTGGCGCGAGTTCCCAGAATTTCAACAAAATTCCAAGTTCTCAGGCTACCACACCAGGCCCCAGTCGCCAAGGGCGGATGCGTGGGGATATAATCCGCTGTGTTCTTCATGGGGGTCCAGCAAATTGGCGGGCGAGGGTCCGGTTGAAGCGTGAGCGGGAAAGCTTCCAGAGACGAGCTCGACGCGCGCTGCTGGCCTATCTTTCAGCGGCTGTACGCGGAACTCGGCGAGAATTACAAGAACTGGCTGGTGGCTATCGAGCCCGAATCGGAAGACTATTTCCTGGGACAGGACGACTACGAAGTCCTGTCCAGGGCACGCAAGCGCCATCCGAAGGCCATGTTTTTCACGTACCGCATAAGCGAAGATCCGTCTGTGGATCGCTTGTGCTGAGGTGCCGGGGCACAAAAATGGGCAGCGCAATTTGACGGGAAGACAAGGGTGGCCAGCCAGGTGGTGCAGGGACGCATAGACGAGCTGGGAAGGGTCTTGCTTCCTGTCATCGTCATCGCTTCAGACGGTGTGGAGATCGAGGTGGAAGCCAGCGTGAGCATCGAGTTCGACGGGGCGCTGGCTGTCCACGACGACCTGGCGCGCAGCATGGGCTGGCGCTGTCTGGGGGCGCGCCGTGTCATCGTCGGCATGGAGACCCGGCTCATGGACCACTATATAGGCACGGTCTCGCTTGGTCGCGACCCGGAAAACGTTGTGGTGCTGGGCGGTATAGACAAGCCGGCCGTGGTCGGCAAGCGCC
>DATNRD010000385.1:0-4070 GCA_036703665.1 Candidatus Obscuribacterales bacterium | reverse complement strand
GCCGACTATGTGGGTATGTTGGCCACGATCATGAACTGCCTGCTGTTGCAGGAGGTCCTCAACTCTAAAGGGATTCAAACCAGGGTGCAGACCGCTATCGCCATGCCGGAGGTGGCTGAGCCGTTCATTCGGCTGAGGGCGATAAGGCACCTGGAGAAGGGCAGGGTCGTCATATTTGGGGGTGGCACAGGCAACCCTCACGTAACGACGGACACGGCGGCGGCTTTGCGAGCGGCCGAGATAAAGGCAGACATCCTGCTCATGGCCAAGAACAATGTCGACGGGATATACGAGGACGACCCCAGGGTCAACCCGGAAGCCAAGAAGATTCATGACATCACCTTCGAGCAGCTGATTCGGCAGGGGCTCAAGGTGATGGACCCGGCGGCTGTATCTCTTTGCCAGCAGAACAACATTCCCATTGTTGTGTTTGACTTCGCTCAACCGGGCAGCATCGAGCGTATCGTCCTCGGAGACAAGATTGGAACACTAGTAGGAGCGCGTGTAGGAGGTCAGGTATGACTACCACGACAGAAGTTCTGGCATCATCGGAAGATCGTATGAAGAAAGCCGTGGCCAACCTGGCTAGGGAGTTCCAGACAATTCGCACGGGCCGAGCCAATCCGGCCCTGCTCGATCGGGTCGAGGTCGACTATTACGGAACGGCCACCCCATTGAAAAGCCTGGCGAACATCTCCACCCCCGACGGGCGGTCGCTTATGATCCAGCCCTACGACAAGAGCTCGCTCAAGGCGATCGAACAGGGGATCCACAAATCGGACCTGGGGCTCACGCCTAACAACGACGGTTCTGTCATTCGCATCAACATTCCGCCGCTCACGGAAGAGCGGCGCAAGGAGCTGACCAAGCTCGTTCGCAAGTTTGCAGAGGAAGGCCGTGTTGCCATTCGCAACATACGCCGTGACGGGGCGGACGAGTTGAAGAAGCTGAAAGAAAGCCACATCTCCGAAGACGAGATTAAGCGCCAGGAAGAGGCTCTCCAGAAGCTGACCGACAAGTACGTCAAAGAAATCGACAAACTGACCCAGGAAAAGGAAGCCGAAGTCATGGAGGTATAGCACGATGTGCGGAATCGTAGGCTACCTCGGTCCTGCTCGCGCCACTGCCGTTCTCTTGTCCGAACTCAAGTGCCTCGAGTACCGGGGATATGATTCGGCCGGCGTGGCCATCATCGAAGACGGGCAGCTGTCCGTGGTAAAGGCCGCCGGCAAGCTGGCCAATCTGGAGGCGCTCCTCAACGAGAGGCAGCCATCTGCAACAGTCGGCATCGGGCACACGCGCTGGGCCACCCACGGCATTCCCAACGATCAAAACGCCCATCCGCATACCGATTGCTCGGGGTCGCTCGCCATTGTTCACAATGGGATCATTGAAAACTACCAGCGGTTGAGGGAGGAGCTGACGGCCGGTGGCCACACTTTCGTCTCTGATACGGATACAGAGGTCGTTGCTCATTTGATCGAGGACGAGCTGCGCTCCACGGGTGGTGACATGCTGTCGGCCATCCAGCGTTCGGTCCGACGCTTGAAAGGAGCATACGCGCTGGGTGTAGTCAGCCAGAAGCATCCGGCAAAGATTTATGCCGTGAACCATCATTACGCGCTCTCAGTGGGCCTGGGGAACAACGAAACGTTCCTGGCCTCGGATAGCGTGGCGGTAAGGCAGTTCACAAACAAGTTCATCAGACTGGAAGAATCCGAAATCGCCGAGATCGACCAGACGGGTGTCCGGCTCTTTTCCTTCGAGGGAAAGGAAGTGAAGCGCACGCCGGTCGTATCAGACGCCAATCCGTTCGTGATCAGCAAGGAAGGACACAAGCACTTTCTGCTCAAGGAGATTCACGAGCAGCCGCTCATCATGCGGCGCACCCTCAGCAAGTACTTGAGCCATCCCGAGGCCCCCATCGATTTCGAGGCCCCAGGACACACTGCCAGCAATGGCGAAGCTAGAGGAGTCCATTTGAGCGATGACGAGCTGAAGCGCATAAGTCGAATACTGGTCGTTGCTTGCGGCACGGCTTATCACGCCGGGCTTGTCGGCAAGTACATCATCGAGGAGCTTTGCGGCATTCCCGTTGAAGTCGAAATTGCCTCGGAGATGCGAGGACGCCGCATGCTGGCCGACCAGAATACTCTGACGATCGCGGTCAGCCAGTCCGGCGAGACTGCGGACACTCTGGCGGCCATTACCGAAGCCGCGCAAGCCGGCTCCATGACGCTCGGCATCACGAACCGTCCCGATTCGCATCTGGCGCTGATTACGCCCAACTTGATTGTCACTGAATGCGGTATCGAGGTATCCGTTGCAGCCACCAAGACTTTTGTGGCTCAAGTGGCGTGCTTTTATCTGTTTGCCATATACCTGGCAGAGAAGCGCGAAACGATCGACTCTGCCAGGGCGGGGCAGCTCAAGTCCGGACTGATCGCGATTCCGACGCTCATGGAGCAGATTCTCGCGCGGGAGCACATGCTTCGCCGCAAGGCCCTCAAGTACGCGGAAGCTTACGACGTTGTCTTCATCGGTCGGGGCATCAACTTCCCGATTGCCCTGGAGGGGGCACTGAAGCTCAAGGAGCTGAGCTACATTCATGCCTCCGGGTATGCTGCCGGCGAGCTCAAGCACGGGCCGATTGCCATGCTGGACTCGAAAGTGCCGGTGGTCACCATTCTGGTGCCGGGAGCCGTTTACGAGAAGACGCTGTCCAATGCCCAGGAAGCGCGGGCTCGAAACGCACAGATGGTTGCTGTCGCCTGCGACGGCGATGAGGAGGCGGCCAGGACATTCGACACCGTCTTCGAGATCCCGCCGGTGGACGAGTTTTTCAGCCCGCTCCTGACGGTCGTCCCGCTGCAGCTCATGTCCTACTTCATCGCCGATTACCTCGGCAAGGACGTGGACCAACCGCGCAACCTGGCCAAGTCGGTGACGGTGGAGTAGCCCGCCGTCCGGGCCGCGCTGGCAGCCGGCATCTTGCTGCTGCTGCCGAATGAAGGAAAGCGCTGGATCTGTGAAGGTAGTGGCAGGGGCGCATGGAAATGTGCCCCTGCCAGAGTCGGTGATGTCTCCCATCACATCGTCGGGGAGCCGGTGGTGGAGGTCGCTACCGGCGGCTCTTCTTCGACGATCTTCGGCGTAATCAGGATCATCAACTCCGTGCGGTTGCGACCCTTGAGGGTGTTTCTGAACAGGGCTCCCAAAATGGGGGTTTCAGCAGCGTACGGTATCTTGGCAAGCTGCGCCGCTTCCTGCTCGGTGAAAAGCCCTCCCAGCACGAGCGTCTGTCCGTCCTTGATACGCACCTCTTGAGCCATAATCTCGCGGATGTTGAGCAGCGTAACCACCGCGAAGTTCGCTCCCTGTCCGAACTGGATTGGCGCGCCCAGCGGGCTGGATACCTGCGGGCGCAGGCGCATGGTGATGAAGCCGTCCTGAGTCACCTTCGGAAGAACGTTCAAGAAGATACCGGCCTTGGTGAGTTCCACGTTGGTCGTGGTCACACCCAGGTTGCTGGTGGTCGTAATCTTGTGCGCGACTTCCTGTGCCAGGGTAATGAGGGCTTCGGTGTTATCGACGACGACGACCGTGGGGTTTGCCACCACCTTGGCTTTGTTGGTCTGAAGCAAAGTGTTTATGGTGAGGTTGAAGGCGGCAGGGAACGTTGCCATGTTTATCCGTCCGCCCGCTTCCCTGTCCAGTGCCAGGAGGTTGAAGAGCGTCTGAGCGGCCAGGCTGCTGGTTACTCCGGCGATGGTCTGCTGCACGTTGGCTTGCACCGGCCCGACTTGCGAGGGTACCGTAGCGGGCTGTCCGGGAATGGGGTTGACGGTACCTGCTGGCTGCTGACCGAGCACGAAGGAGGAAGTGCCGCCTCCCTGTGTCTGGAGGCTGGCTCCAAGCTGCCTTATCCCCTGATTGGTCAGCTCGATCATCGAAACCTGAATGTGGACCTGCTTCGGCCTGCGGTCTATCAGTCGAACCGCTTCCTCTGCCACTGCCAGATCCTCAGCGGTGCCGACAACGATAATTTGCCGGTTTTTCACGTCGGGGAT
>DATNRD010000384.1:0-3700 GCA_036703665.1 Candidatus Obscuribacterales bacterium | reverse complement strand
TGGACCTGGTGCTCCGGTCGTCTGCCCCCTTGTCCTGGACTTCCGGCTCGCTGCTATCGGCGTCGTGCTGCACGCCACCGCTCAGCGTTACACCGCCAGGCGCCTCCTGGCTCTCGCCTTCGGCTCCGGATTTTTCCCAATCCTTTTTGCCCGATGCACCGTCATCGTCCGTGCTTTGCGATTCTCTCTCAGCGGGCTTGCCGGCGGGCTTGGCGGGCTTTTTGCTGCGCAGGTCGCCGGCCAGCGGTGTCCAGGTCTGCCCGTTGTCCCGCGACACATCTATGCTCAAGACAAGATTGTCGCCATCGGGGTCGGTACCACTTACGGTGACGGTCTGTTTTTTGGCCAGCACCGATCCTGCTTTGACAGACAGGCTGTTGAACTTGGGGGCGCTGTTGCGCGGCAGGTACGTTGCTTCTACTCTGCCGACGACGGCTGCTCGCTCGAATTTCTGGGGATCGATCCAGGTCAGCCTGTACTGCAGGTAGCGAGCCGGCGGCGAGGCAACGGCGAAGGACTGATTGTCGAATCTCGCTTCCTGCCAGGCCGACCATGTGTCATCCGGCTGGGAAGTATCGCCGGTCCTGGTCTCCACTTTTATCCGGGCGGCCAGCAGCTCGTTGGGCTCGTTGAAGGCCCCGTAAATGCGCAAACGAGACCACCGGCAAAGGCGCCCGGCGTCACGGACCACCGAGCTGTAGAGCGCCCTGGGGCTGGCAGAGCCGGCGAAGCAACGAACTGTGCCCAGGTTCGACGTAGCTGCATAAAGGTGCTGCTGTCCATCAGAAGCCAGCACCAGCACTGCCTCCTGCTCGGTATGGCAAACGGGGACGAAATAGGGCTGCCCGGATAGCGGGTCGATGGCGGCCTGCGTGATGTCGCCTTCGGCATCGCCTGAGTACACCGAATCCGTTGCCCGATCGTAATAAAGCGTGTAGAAGGCCTCGCTCGAGGCTAGAGCCTGCGCTTCACCGGAAGGCAGGACTCGGACCAGGCGCCCCTGACCGGCACTGGCCACGTACAGATCTCCTTTTTTGGTACGCGCCACGCCGGTGACCAAATGGTCGCTGCATTGATACACCGCTTCGGACTTGCCGGTGGCATCAAGGCGGTAAACTGCCCCTTTCTCGCCTGTGCCCACATAAAGCTTTCCTTCGGGCAGGCAATAAAACAGGCACAGGACGTGCGCCTGCCGGGAGTCGAAGAACATGGTCTGGTGCCGGGCGGAATCCAACTTGTATACTTTGCCTGTGCCGGCCACGCCGATAAACAGGTTGTCGTCCGCATCGACGCAGAGGCTGGTCACTATCGGCTCGGCTGTGCGGCCTACCAGCTGTGGCTTGTCACCGCCGACCGTCCAGATTTTGCCGCCCGGGACGGAGGCTGCGTAAACGGTGCCTTTCGAGTCGGCTGCCATGGCCGGTACAGCTACGGCTCCCTCGAGCTTTGCCACCGCCTCCGGTGCTGACGCATCGCCCTTCCAGCGCCAGATCTCATTGGTTGTGGCAAACCAGAAGTAACCGCCCGAGTACACCCCGGACCAGATCTGCATGACAGATGGAATGTACCGGGCCGCCAGCTCGTCAAACCCGGGGCGCATGCGACCCCAGCTGTCCACCGTGGTGCCGTCGGTCTTGCCCGCGCGAAAGTCGGCTTCGGAGTCCTGCCGCCAGACGAGCGCCTGGCGCATGTGCGGGTATTCCTTGCTGGTTAGGGGGGACAGCGGCGAGGCGGCGCCTTCCTTGCCTTCCGCGCCCGGGGCCTCGGATTCCTGCCCGGACTTGGCGGCCGGCTGTTGCTTGCGAGAGGCCTCGATCGCCTTGCGAGCCTGTTCAGTCGTGATGATCCCTTCGTCGGTGCCAGACGCCGGTACCGTATATGGTGCGGAGCGCGCCGCCACCTTCTCCGGGCTCCTCACCTCCACCGTCAGAATGTGGCTGCCGTCAATGAGCCAGTCCGTCACTCTGCTCACCCTGATCTCGCCTTTTACGAGCGGAGGCCCTTTCGTGTGCCGGTTGGAGTAGAAGACGCGGTGCCAGTGCGCGGGCGGGTTGACGAGCTTGACGCCCTTGACCAGAAGCGATGTCTGCGGCAGAGCGGCCAGCATCACCACCGCATCGCCCCGCGCCTGCTCCTTGATTTTTGCCGCCACCTGCTGGAGCGTCTCCGGGGTTGGGTCGACAAGCCCCATCCGCTTTTTGACTGCGTTGAGATCGCCTCCCCCGCAGACGGAGATGAGCAGATTGCCGTCGGGCGCGTCCCTCGGTATGGTCAGCGGGATCGTCTCGACGCGCGCCTCCCTGTCGTAGGGCTTGAGCACGCAGTTTACATTGACCGTTTCGCCGGGAGCCGCAAACGGCCTGTCCAGGTAGACCTTTTCTATGGTGGCTGTCTCGTGCCCGTCTTTAAGTGTTATGTCGAGCCGGACGTTCTTGATGCTGGCTTTCTGGAAGTCGTTGTTGGTGATCTGTGCTGTCGTGCGCAGGAGAAAGGAGCCGACCGGGTCGGCCACGAAGCGGAACTTGGCGCCGGAATCCGAGAGGGCAGGCGGCGAAAAATTGGTCGAGAAGCGATCGACGCGTTCGATCGCTTCTATCCCTTCGGCCTCTATCCGGCTTTCCACGCGGGCCACGTAAGGACCCGACGACTGATGGGTGGCGTCGATTGCCGATATGGCTGTCGAGGCAAGCAGCTCCGGGGTAAGGTCGGGATGGTCGACGACCTGGCAGCGAAATGTGCGCTTCACGTTGCGCGTCTGGTCGACGACGTTGAAGGTGGCCGGGATCATCTTGCTGGCTCTTCCCAGTTGAGCGCCGACCGACCAGGGGCGGTCGGCGACGATGGCGCCAGCCAAATTGATGGGCGAGGCCACCTTGAACGATACGAACAGGCTGGGAAGAATCTCGTGGATGTAAGCTGTGGCCAGCGGGAACTCCACCGTGCCGGCCTGCAGGAAAGGATGTCCGAAAGCGAGGATTTGGTTGCCGAAGCGGGCGGTCGTGGTGCCGGTGGCCACACTGTAGAAATCTCCGGTGGTAAGAAGCACGCTGAGCGCGCTGCCTGGCTGCACGGCGGCACCCGATCCCGAGGCCAGGGTCGGATCCATGCCGCCGGCTGCTCCTGAGCTTACGGTCATGCCGAACCGTCCGAGGTGCTCGCGCAGGAACTCCTCGGCGCGTGAAGAGAAGCCGACCAGTGCGACCGGCGACATGAGCGGCACCATGCGTGGTGCCCCGGAGGAAGTCTGCGTGCGCCCCGACCAATCCCCTACCCAGGACTGCGTGGTGGCGCGCGCCAGCGGTCCGGGTTTGTCGCTGCCCTGCGCCAGCGCGTCCAGCATGTCCACAATCGGCGTTATGCCGGCAATCGGTTCTTTGGCGAAGTCGTATCCGAAAGAAATTGCGCCCACCAGCTTGCCGTCGATGTAGACGGGACTGCCGGACATTCCCTTGATGACGTTGCTCTGCCCGATTGCACCGCCCGACATGCGGACGAGTATGGCGTCGCGCCCGTTCAATACCTTCTTGACCACACCTATGACTTTTACGTTGAACCTTTCGACCTTCGTCCCCTGAAAGACGGTCAGCCCGTATCCGACCATTCCCGGGCGGATCTGATCGGTCGTCATGTACTGCCCCGGCTTGAGCCACTTGTGGACGAAGGCGAGATCCAGGGGATTGACCGGTGCCGCCGCCAGTGT
>DATNRD010000383.1:0-4226 GCA_036703665.1 Candidatus Obscuribacterales bacterium | reverse complement strand
GTATGTATCTGTTAAAGCTGAGAGCCATCGCTGTGGCTTTCAGCTTGCGTGTTTTCCCCACTGCGACCGGCGCGCAATCATTTGCAAAGCTTACCGACCACCTGGATCTACGCATCGCAAGCCGGCAGCGCGAACTGCGCGACAAGTTTCCGCCCGGCCTCAGTGGGACATTCACGCAGTGCTGGCCCGGCGCCGCCAGTCGTTGCAGCATTGCCGCAGGTGAAAGGCTCGGGCGGAACTTGACCTTTGTGAGGCGATTGTGGTTTGCCACCAGATGCGCTGATGGCCCGCTTGTGATCGCGCGGCCCTAACGACTAGGGTGGCAAGCATCTTTCCCTCACTCGACAATTCGGGTAACAACAAACACGGCAACATCGCTGTCTGCCTGATTCATGAGCCGACCCTTCGAGCGCGCAAGCTCGTCCGGGTTTGGCTGCCGGTCCGGCAGTAAAGGCTCCCGCAGACAAGACGACGGCCCCAGCCTGATTTTCGCCCCCGGCCGCGCGGCCGGCGGGATCTTAACCTGTTCAATTGGCTTTGAGCCTGCCGGTCTAATAACGGGCCGCAGGCGTACGAAGGTGCACCATGCATCAACTGGCTAACATCGGTCAGGCACTGCCTGGCAGAGAGATTCTCTCTGCCTCGATGCCTGCCGGCGTGCAGGAGTTCCTCAACGGCGTCCTTGCCGTTGCGATACTTGGCGCGGTAGCGGCGGCTTTCGGGATCTTGATGCGCATGCTCATGCGCGGCAGCAATGCGACGTTCAACAGCTGTCTTGCCGTCGCTGCCGCCGGCGGCCTGGTCTGCGGTCTTTATGGCAAGGAGCTCGGACTGAGCTTCTTCGGGGCCGCAGCCGGACTGACGCTGGCCCTGTCCGCCGTGTGCCGTTACTCGGCGCGCTACCAGGAGGTTTTCGAGGTTCGAGTGGAGATGGCTCCCGCCGTGGCGAACTACCTGCTGGGTCACTTCGACGAGCTCGACTCAGATGGAGACGGCCTCGTAAAGAAGGTCGACCTCATGGTGGCGCTCAACCGCGGCAGCTTCTACGAAGAGGACATGCTGCTGCTGACCCTGGCGCTGCGCGACATCGAGTTCATCGGCCACGTGGTCGATGCCTCGCACGTATCCATGCCCGCCATGTACGGCGGCGGTGGTGCCGTCGTGGCGCACTACGGCATCAGCCGGCAGGATCTGGTTACCTACCCCGAGCGCATCGAGAAGAGGTTCATCGAGGAGTTCGGCGAATAAGGGCGGGATTCCCCGCACGGAGAAACCGATGGTCAAGCAACTTTTGCACGGGTTCAAGCTGCTTGCCGGCGGGCTGCGCTCGATGTGTGCCACCAGGAACGATACCGTTCTCGTGGTCATCGACATGCAACCCAGGTTCCTCCCTGACCGGGGGGACACCAGCTCGCCGGAAGCGATGCGGGCACTCGCCGGAGTGGCCCGAGAGATTGTCAGAGCCAGGCGCCGCGGCATGCCGATCGTGCTGGTCGAGTACAGGCGCTACGCTCCCACCCATCCGTACCTCATGAAGCTTCTCACCGAGCCCCACTACGGGCGCCACCGTGTGGTGCGCAAAGGACAGATGGACGGCTCCAAGGCGGTCCTCTTCGCCTGCCGAGCTATGGGCCTTGGTCGGCCGCGGCGTTTCCGCGTCTGCGGCACCTACACGCACTACTGCGTGGAGGAAACAGTCCTGGGACTTTCGAGGAAGCGCCCGCAGGACGTGGTCGAGGTCGTCACCTCGGCCTGCACCGACCCCAGCGGCAACCGCTGGTTCGCCTTTATCCCGGCCTGCACTGGCGCGAACGTTTCTCTCGTGTGAGGCGCAGGCCGGGCGCGCAGCTTTGACCCTCAGGGTCAGGAGCTCGACCATGACGCTGATCAGCGAAATCTTTCGGCTCGACCACAACGGACGCCGGCTGTTTCTGCTGACCGTGATCTGCTACCTGTCGCTTTGCTGAACGGCGACTTGCTTGCCCACACTTAACTTGTCCTTGAAGGACCGGAGTCAGCTATGACACTGCTACTTGCTCTACTGGCGCTCGCGGCGGCATACCCCGTCGCCATGGGCGTACGTTGGATGAGAGCGCGCTCGCTTGCTCGCGCCGCCATCGACAACCTGCAGGTGGAGATCCTGAGGGCGCAGCGCGGCGAGGGCGAGCAGTACTCGCTTCGCTTCCAGAACCCGGAGCTGATGTTCCAGGTGCTGGAAGAGGTCAAGGAGACCCTGTTGGCCCTGGAAGGCAGCATGATTCTCATGACCTTCCCCAGTTGGCGGCAGCGCCTCTGCTGGGGTGCGACGTCAGGCTACCAGGACGTCATCGATCGCGCCGAGAGAGGCATGAGGGCTCTTTCTGAAGCGGCCTTCTTCGCGCAGTTCCCGCCTGGTGTTCCGATGTTCAGGAACGTGAGGATCAACGGCATTCCCCTCCAGGAACGCTGACGAGCCCAGTAATGCGGTGCGCCCCGGATCGCACATCAGGCACCGCCAGTCGAAAAAGAGCGCATAAGCACCATACGCGCTGGCGCCCACGCTCTTTTTCGCTGTTTGATTTTCTGCTATTTTATATAGTTGATGTTTGCGATTGCCGTACATGTTCAGTGAAGTGCGTAGGCAAATCCCCTGGGCGCGGGCGTCCCGCCCGCCCCGCGCGCGCTAGCGCGCTAAGCAGGCACGATGCGCGAAGCGCATCGGCTGTGCTGTTCGCAGATGTCTGACGGCTGTCACTGGATATGTTCCGATTGCCCCCCAGGCGAGGCTACGGGTGCCTCGTCAGATACATCACTCGACCCGTCCAATCCAGATCTCGATCCCTCTCCCACAGTTGCTCCAGCGCCCGCACCAGATCGCCGATTCTGGCTGGATGAATCGTACGCTCGTCTATGAGAACGACCCCGGTATGCTTGAGCCCATGCTCAGCCAGGAGTCTCAGCAACGGTACAAGGGTGCGCTGATCGTAGGTAACCAGAGTCAATAAACCGGCCCTCGCGGCCAAGAGCACGTCCCAATCAGGCGCGCCGAGATAAGCCCCTGCCTCCCAGGATGAAAGAGAATAGACAACCATCTCAGGACGACGAGCCACTAGCTTGGCGGCCACCGTTGGCGAAATGTGCTCGTCCAGCAGGAACGCGAGCATGGTGCTTCTAATGCCGGGATCCGCGGCCGCGTTTGGGTTTGGTAATTTCCTTAGTCTGGCGGCGGGAAGCTCGTTCAGCTGATTCGGCCACAAACAGCTCCGTATGCGGGAGCAAGCGCTGGACGGCGGTCAAGTCGTAGGCGCGGTTATCCTGCAGCGCAAGCTCTATCTCGTCCGGAAACGCTGCTGCGTAGTTTAGTGCCGCCCGTGTGCGAAACTCAGGCCACTGAAGGTGTTCTGATGTTCTGGCCACATCCATTTCGTAGGCTCTGGCAATCATTACCAGTTCCCAAACCGCAAGCGTACTGCCCTGGACGTAGGCTTGTCGGCCAACCGGCGAGTCGCGGAAGTCGATATAAGCGAACTCCGCGCGCCTTAACCCTTCTTCCAGCAGGAGCACCCCGGTTTCGCTCGTGCTGCGACCGAGACGCCTGGCAACGCGTTGCAAACGTTCCATTTGTTCGCTCCGTAGCCGCATACTCACTACATGAGACCTGGGATTTAGGACCACGATTACATTGACCTCTTTGTCGGTAACGTAATCATTGTAACTCCCCAAAGCACCCCGAAGCACCGGTGGGACGCAGACTCTTCCAACCCTTTTCGTTTACGATGGTGCAAAGCTCCTCTACCGGCCCGATGACCAGAAAGCACTCAGCAAGGCGAATGGAACCCGCTCCACCCGGCGAGTCCGGCGAGGCCGGCGGCGCCAAAAGGGAGTTCAATAAGGCAGCCGGAAGCGTAGCGCAAGCGCCAAAGAAAAAGGCGCGAGCCAGCGGGACCGCCTCCTCACGCTTGCCTTGCTTCTCCTGCCGCCAGAACCACCACAGCCACAACAGGCTGGGAGCCAGCGCTAATCCGAGAACCTGCATCGCAGCCTGCCTTCGGCAACCTCACCGGTACTAGCGTACGTCAATTTTCTGCAGATCCGGAATTTGCCGGGGGACCGATCATGCTGGTCGCCACCACTTACTATCTGTTTCCATAGAGGGGATCACAAGAAGAAGCGCTCGGACCTACCGCAAGGGCGGTCCTCTGCACTTCATGAAGGGCGTGGCAAGCCGGGCTCGCTCGCGGGCGTCG
>DATNRD010000382.1:0-2189 GCA_036703665.1 Candidatus Obscuribacterales bacterium | reverse complement strand
GCCGTACATCCCCGGGTGCCTTGAGGGCCGCGAACTGGAAAATCCTTGCGGCTCGCTCATAGTCCCCCTCGAAGAGGAACTCTTCACCATCGGCAAGCAGCTTCTCCAGCTCGGCATCATGACCGCTGGCAGCATCCGGCGCTGGCTGCGTCGGCTTTTTCAAGGCCGGTGCGGGAACTGCCGCCACAACGGCAGCGCCACAGACCAGCGCTGACAGCAAAAAGGAAACAGCCGGCCTGAAGATACGTGTCATGTGCCTTTAAACAAAGACGCCGAGTCAGCGCGTAAACCATCCAGGGCCAGATCGTACATGCTAAGCGCATCGACTTGCTGAGCTCAGCTGGCCACCGGCGCCGGGCGGAGGAGTTGGTGGCGCAGGCACAATTGCTTGAAGCACTCGAGTCCGTCCAGATGCGAACCGGTGAGCCGGTAGTCGAGCTGCTCGAGGAAGTAACTCTTGAGTCTGTCCGGGTCCAGGCCGGTGCGGCGGTGGGCTTCTTTCACAACATCGGGCAGGAGCGCGGACAGTCCCATCTTGGCCGCCTCGACCAGTGAGCCGGCCAGGGTAGTAAACTGCTCGCGGTTGGCAGCTGCCCAGCCCGAGCTTGCCGCCCAGAGGCCGAACACCATCGGCAGCCCTGTCCGCCTGAGCCACCACCGGCCGAGGTCCGTCCGCCAGTACCGTTGCGACCAGTCGGCATCCACGGACAGGGCACGGTCGCCAATCACCAGGGCGCCCTCGTAACGCGCATCTTCAAGGGACGGCTCCAGCTCTACACAGACCTCGATGTTGACCTTCAATTCGTCCAGCAAGAGAACCCGCAGCAGGTTGACGGAGGTCGCGGAGGAGGCAGGAACGGCCACACAGGCACCGCTCAGGGCAGTCAGCGGCACCTTGCTGAAAAAGAGCACGCTGCCGACCGGTCCGGAACAGGATATGGAGACACCCGGCAAAAGCTCGAACCCGCCATGCTGGAGAAAGAAAAAGGAGCTCATGGCCGTCACATCAAGGGCACCGCTGCCGGCAAGCGCGTTGAGCTCAGCGGGGCTTGCGTAGGTTACGGCGGCGGCAATAGGGACGTGTCCGCGCGCCAGCGGCAGAACCACCGGCAGGCAGTTGATGAAAGCAATCTGCCCGAGGCGAGCGGTGGCAGCGCCTCGCTTTTCCGCTAGCGAAGCTGTATTGGGCAGAAGCTGCATGGGTCTCGCTCTTGTGCGGTGGTAACCGGCTCAAGCATACAGCAAAGCCCGCCTGTCCGGCTGAAGACCGTCTTAAGGCAAAAAAAATCCGCCTGCAGGCGGAGAAAAGGAAAAAGGGAGCGGACCAAACAATATCTTGGTACGGTTAATGCGGTCGCGCTCCCCGTACCACCAATTAAGCAAAGCCGCCCGCTCTTGTCAAGATAGCGCATGAACTCTGGCTTCAGATTTAAGGATGTACAATTTCAGATCCTTTTACTGAAGAGTGCAGTGACCTTCGCAGAAGGACATGGCAGCCCAGAACGACCTGTCATCGTGAGAAGCCCAGAACGACCTGTCATCCTGAGAAGCCCAGAACGACCTGTCATCCTGAGAAGCCCAGAACGACTTGTCACCCTGAGGAGCCCAGAACGACTTGTCATCCTGAGGAGCGTAGCGACGAAGGATCTCGTGGCGGAACTGGCAACCTGTCTAAAGACGTGAGATCCTTCGCTGCGCTTCCGATGCCAGCAGTCAAGCCGAGTGAATTTGTCATTCTTAGGAGGTAGCTCCTGTGCGCATGGTCGATCTCATTCTTGCCAAACGCTCGGGCAGGGCACATTCCCGCGCGGAGATCCAGTGGATCATTGACGGCGTGATGCAAGACACGATCAAGGACTACCAGCTTGCTGCCTGGCTCATGGCAGTATGCTGGCAGGGCATGACGCTGGAGGAGACAACCTGGCTGACCGATGCCATGACCCGCTCGGGGCAGGTGCTCGATCTTTCGGAGATTGGTCCGGTTGTCGGTGACAAGCACAGCACGGGCGGGGTGGGCGACAAGACGACGCTGGTGTTTGCGCCGCTTTTGGCGGCCGCCGGAATTCCCATGGCCAAGCTCTCGGGCCGGGGGCTCGGACACACGGGGGGCACCCTGGACAAGCTGGAGGCCATCCCGGGATTCAACGTCAATCTTTCCATCGACCAGTTCATCCAGCAGGTCAAAGAGG
>DATNRD010000381.1:0-6137 GCA_036703665.1 Candidatus Obscuribacterales bacterium | reverse complement strand
GCTGGCCGGCGCCCTGATCCACGATCTGCCGCTTAGCGAAGATGCCGGCTTCCTGCCTGACCTAGACACTGTTCCCGCCGATGTTGCTGCCTTAGCCAAGGTGCTTGTTCTCAACTATCCGAACAACCCCACCACGGCCACCGCCCCCGACGATCTGCTCGAGCGGTCCATCTGGTTTTGCCGGCGATACGAAATCCTGCTGGTGCACGACCTAGCTTACGGCGAGCTCTACTTCGGCCGGACCAGGCCCAGGAGCATCCTGGAATTTGCCGGAGGCAAGGAAATCGCTGTCGAATTCCACACGCTGAGCAAGACCTTCAACATGGCCGGATGGCGCATAGGTTTTGCAGTCGGCAACAGGCACGTGATAAAGACCCTTTACGCGCTCAAGACCAATGTCGACTACGGTGTGTTCGGAGCCGTTCAGAAAGCCGCCATCGCGGCCCTCGAGCTGCCTGACAGCGAACTGGAAAAGATTCGCAACACTTACCGCCAGCGGCGGGACATTCTGGTTGAGGGCTATAAGGACATTGGTTGGCAGGTGACCGCGCCGCAGGCGACTATGTATATGTGGGTGCGAATACCACCAGCTCTTGGCATGTCGTCGACAGAATTCGCTGAAATGCTCCTCAGCAAGACCGGTATAGTTGTCACGCCGGGAGTGGCGTTCGGGTCATGCGGGGAAGGATACCTCCGCATTTCCATGGTTGCACCGCAGGCACGTCTTCAAGAAGCTATGAGCCGCTGGAGGAAAGCCGCTCTGACGGCGTAACACTTTGCAAGACAGGAAACCGCCGCGGTAGAAACATCAAACTTTAGAGTCAATTATCAAGCGGTTTGCTATGTCTGGTTTACCTGTTAGAATTCTGGCGGCCTCAGGTTGGTAGCTCTTACTAACTAGCCGCTGAGTGTAGTTGTACCCTTAAGTATTACGGTCATCTGTTCGCTGAGTGCACTACAAAGGAGAAGATCGAGATTTATGACGGTTAAATTGCAAACAATCGCTCTTGCCGCAGCCAGCATTGCCCTCGTGGCATCGCTCGCCGCCTGCCAACAAGCACCTGAAGGTGGCACCACTGGTGGCACCACGACAGGAACTCCCGCTCCCACGACCGGCGGCGAAACCACCACCACCGGTGGCGCAACCGGCGGCGAAACCACCACCACTACCGGTGGCGCAACCGGCGGCGAAACCGGCGGCACGACCGGCGAAACTGGTGGCACGACCGGCGGCGCACCGGCCCAGTAGGCGGCCAGTCACGGCAACATTTAAGGGCGCAGCCTGGCTGCGCCCTTCTTCGTGTCGGTGCATCGACAACGCAGCGACGGCGCCTTTGCCTGGGTACGCAGGCCGGCGGAACATTTGCCTGGGGCGTGCAGTCCATTTCACCTGTACGCGACCGGCGGCGGCTACCGTCACTTGCCCGGGGCACGCCGGTGCCGAAAAGGCCTCTGACCGTGAGCTATATTTGAACCCTCCATCCCAAATACCGCTGTTGTCATGCGTAGATTTGCACTGTTCAATTCCGGCGCTCGCTTGCGCGGCATTTTTGCCTCCAGCGCACTGGCAGCAATCGTGATTGCTGCTGCAGCCTCCGGACAGGGGCCCGCTCCCGGACCCGCCGGGCTGCCACTGCCGGCGGACTTGCAGCCCGCTCCCTCCTCTGTACCAGGGAAGGTCCTGCCCGCTGCCCCGGCGGGACAGGCGGGCTCAGCACCGCTCATCGTGCCGCCGATAACCTTCGTCGACATCAACTCCGGACGCTTCGGCAAGCTGGAAATCGACCTGGAGGACGGGCAGTTCATGGACGGCGCCGTGGACAGGCTCCGCCTTGTGGCGAAAAACATGGACCTGCGCCAGGGGTCGCTGGCTGCGCTCGATGTGGAGATGACCGGCGGGCATCTGCAGGACTTCACCTTCGATCGTTTGAGCCTGAGCACGCAGGGAACCCTTACCTTCGACACCGGCGTCCTTTTCAACCACCGCATGCTCCAGTTCATCAACCCGGCCGTGGCTGAGGTAATGGCGGTCGTTACCCAGGAGAGCCTCAACCGTTTCGTCAACTCGCCCAATACCCTAAACAGGCTCTCGGTGGCAGCCTTCAAGCAGACCGGCATCCTGGAGAGCCTGCTGGGCAATGCCAACCTTTTGACCATCACCGGCGCCAACGTGGCCCTGCAAAAGAACAGCCGAGTTTTCCTGACCATGCAGACGCGGCTGGGCGTCGGAGAAATGGCCATACCGGTTCCCCTGGAGTTGAACACCCAGATGGTTCTGCGCGACGGCTGGGTATATCTTACGGACACGCACCTGACCACCGCCGGGCAGGAGATCTCCCCCCAGCTGTCGCAGCTCATCGTCGACAAGGTCAACAACCTCTCGAGCTGGGGGCACCGTTCGGACGACATCCAGTTCAACTTCACCAGCCTCAAAGTCGTCCCCGGCGACAAATTCGTGTTGCAGGGCACGGCTTACGTGCGCCGTCTGCGATTCGGGCGCATATAAATGGCTATACTTTAAGCAGCGGGAAGGAGTGGGGCGCAGGCCCTGGAAGGCAGACATGAATGTTCCGGCGGCGAGACAATCGGCAATGGGACCAGCTCAGGCCGATCAAGTTCACCAGAAATTTCACCAAGAACGCCGACGGCTCGGTGCTGGTGGAGTTCGGCGACACGAAAGTGTTTACCACCGCCAAAATCGACGAACGGGTGCCGGCTTTCTTGATGGGTAAAGGGGAGGGCTGGATTACAGCCGAATACTCGCTTCTGCCGGGCTCAACCCTTGTCCGCTCCATACGAGAGGTGACGCGCGGGCAACCCTCCGGACGCACCAGCGAAATCCAGAGGATTATCGGTCGCTGCTTGAGGGCGGTCGTAGACCGGCGGGCACTGGGGGAGCGCACAATCACCATCGACGCCGATGTCCTTCAGGCCGACGGCGGCACGCGCGTTGCCAGCATCTGCGGAGGATACCTGGCGCTCTACGACGCCCTGCTCAAGCTGCGCAAGCAAGGAGTGTTCGACGAGCTGCCCATCACGGAGCACATGGCCGGCGTAAGCATCTGCCAGGTCAACGGGCAGTTGCTGCTCGATCCCAACTATGCCGAGGATTCCCAGGCTGAAATGGACAGCAACATCATCCTTACCGAATCCGGCAAGATACTCGAGCTGCAGATCACCTCGGAGAGCAAGCCTTACGATTCGGAGAGGATGGGCGAGTTGCTGGCGCTGGCTAAAAAAGCCGTGGCGGAAATCATCGAGCTGCAGTACACCGCGCTCGGCGGACGGGCAGCTGTGGATCGTTATGTGTAAATCAAACTTAAATTTATATCGAGACCTGCTGACAACACCAGCTCTACCAGTAATATAGAGGTCAAGAGTTTCTATCTACCGCCGGTCACAGCACTTGAAAGCCCGGGTATCGAATCCCCACTTCAATCCCATTCGTGAAACCTTCCGGGATATTACCCTGTGGAGGCTTTTTTGCTCATGGTGGCGGGTCTTCTGGCGAATCAGGCGGCTCCAGGGCCCAGGCGGCGCCTGGCGCGTCTTTCCCATAGTCTGGACGATCATCGTCTCGGTCCGCGGGTTCGCGCGCTATCACGCCGCCGAGTACCAGCGCGCCGAAGCCGAGAAGAGATCCGGGGGCGACCTGGAAGAAACCGTTTTAACCGGCGCCGAATACGAGGAGTACCGGAAGCTCGGCAGATGGTTGCGCAACCAGCTTCACAAGCTGGGACCGACTTTCATCAAGATCGGCCAGACGCTTTCCACAAGGGCCGACCTGCTGCCGCTGCCGGCGATGCTGGAGCTTGCCACACTGCAAGAGGAGGTGGAGCCGTTCCCGACGGAGATCGCCTTCGCCACCATCGAGCGGGAGCTGGGCGCGCCGCCCGAAAAGCTCTACGCAGCCTTCGACCCGACGCCGATTGCAGCAGCCAGCCTATCCCAGGCATACAGAGCCGTGCTGGCCGACGGGCGCGATGTTGTGGTCAAGGTGCAGCGCCCGAACCTGGCTTCCCTTATCGCCAGAGACGTGCAGGTCCTGGAGGCCGTCGCCGACGAAGTGATGCGCTATCCGTCCTTGTGCCGCCACACCGACTGGCCGGGTGTCGTGGCCGAGTTCGCCAGGACGATCTTCGAGGAGATCGACTACATCCGGGAAGGAAGAAACGCCGACACTTTCCGGCACAATTTCAGGAACAATGCAAGGATCTGCATCCCCCGCATAGTCTGGCGGCTGACCGGCAGGCGCGTGCTGACCATCGAGTACGTGCCCGGCGTGCGCGTCACCAATATCGAAACCATGGAGGCCATGGGAATAGACCGCAAGGAGATCACCACCGCCGGTGCCAACTTCTACCTGAGACAGCTGCTCGAGGACGGGTTCTTCCATGCCGACCCGCACCCCGGAAACCTGCGCATCATGCCTGATGGGCGAGTGGGCGTATTCGATTTCGGAATGGTTGGTCGCATCTCACCGTCATTGAAGCAGCACCTGGTGGACGCGCTGCTGCACGTGATTAAAAAGGAATACAGACTGCTGGTCGACGACTTCGTGGCCATGGGGTTTCTGCCCCCGACCGTGGACGGCGACAGGCTGGCAGCCGAGCTGACGCCGATTATCGAGGCCCGTTTCGCTGAAGGGCTCAATCGGGTGCGCTTCCGGAAAATCGTCTTCGATTTCTCGGACGTGGTCTGGAGATATCCTTTCCGGTTGCCCAGCGAATTTACCTTCATAATGCGTGCGCTGCTCACTCTGGAAGGCGTGGCGCTGGCAATCGACCCTGAGTTCAACTTCCTCGATGTGGCTCTGCCCTTTGCCCAGCGACTGGTCCTCAAAAACAGCGGGGCGACGATTCGCCAGGCGCTCCTGCGCGAGGTCTTCAGCGACGGCCGGTTCAACGCACACGCCGCCATAAATCTCTTTAAGGCAGCGGCCCGCCTCTCGGCAAGGAGCGCCGAAGGGCATGCCCTGCCTGTCTTTCCTGCCTCGGCCGCACAATTGCTCGAGTCGCGACGAGAGGGCAGCCGTCCTTAGCCAGAGGCAGCACTGCGGGGCCCTGCCAAAACAATCTTGATTTCCCGTCGACCGTAAGGTAACCTGTTGCCCGGTGATAACCTGGAAACCGATTAAATCTTGCTCCGCAATCGCATCCCAAAGGGGCGGGTGTCAGAAGCTTGTTGGGTAGACTGACTCGTAAAGTTCTGAGAAGTTTCTCATGACTCGGGGGGCTGGTGGTCAGCCTCCCGGGCGTCTGGCTAATTGATGTTCGGCACTGACGCGCCGGTATCGAGGGTCTAAATAATCAAGATGTCTCAAACTTCTCCGAGAACCGCTCTGCATGCAATCTTATGCCCGACATGCGCCAGTGTCCTGGAGCCTGGCTCTAAGTTCTGCGGCACTTGCGGCAGCGCCTCGACAGCCGGCGTCATCCGCCAGGGCGGAGCGCAGGCGCTGGCCAAGCCGATTCCGACCGTGCCCACGTTCGCACCAGTGGCACCCGGTCCGGTGCCAGGAGCCGTCAGCGAGCTCAAGGATGAGGCAGGCAGGCTGATTGTCCTGCTTGTGCGCGAGCGGCTCTTTCTCTACATGCACTGGCTCATTTTCCTGGGACTGAACCTATTCGGCTTCATGCTGGCCGTCAAGTGCTATAACGGCTACATCGGAGACGAGCTGACGAAGCTCATGATGGCCTGCACGCCGCTGCTGTACATCAATTGCACAGCCCTTGTCTGCATCGTGCCTATTCGCGGCACGCGGCGCGAGATTGCCCGCTTGAAAGAGCGCTTGAATTACGTGAAGTTTCAGATCGAATATTCGCATCTTTTTTAAGCGCTCCGTCGCCTTGCACCGGCTCCTCCGCGCGACAAGACGCTCGCCAGCGACCGGCGGCTATGCCGTCCTCCGTCGCGTTTGCGACTCCGCATTCGGCTGGATGCTCCGGCGGCTCTCGCCGCCTCCACCATTTACTTTTCTGGGTCATCGCGGAATTGTGTGGGTAAGGTTGCCGGATCTGCCATCACGACCGGTGGCTCAATTAGACCAGACGGCAAGTCCTGCTCCTCTATGACCAGCGAAGGATTCATAGATGACCCCAAGGCGCTATCGTCTGGGTTGCATGGCCAAAAATGCA
>DATNRD010000380.1:0-7396 GCA_036703665.1 Candidatus Obscuribacterales bacterium | reverse complement strand
GAGAGTCCTGGCGCTCAAGGAAACGTATGAGCTGGACAACGTGCTCATTGAAGACGTGCTCTCCGATGTCGAGCACACGGCACTGCTGGTGGACTCGGATATCTGCCTGGTTACTCAAAGGCCCGGAACCGGGGCGTCTTTCCTGCCCAGCAAACTGCTCAAAATCCTGGCTCTCGGGCGCCCAATTGTGACGAACGCCGACAGCGACAGTTCTCTGGGGAAGGCTGTGGCCGAAGGCAAGTTCGGGCTGGTGACGGCGCCGGAGGACGCCGAAGCGATGGCCGGCGCAATCGTTGATCTGCTGGCCGATGAGGACCGACGCAGGCAAATGGGCGAAGCCGGAGGGCTGTATGTACTGCAGTTCGAGAAGGAAGCGGTTCTGGCCGGTTTTGCTGCCCTTCTGGAAGAGATGACGGCATGATTGTGCTCAGCCATCCCACAGGCAACGCGTTTGTCAGGGCGGTATTGCTCGGTATCGAACAGGCCGGTTGGCTCGACTCGTTTCACACGACCGTAGCTTTCGACCGCTCCCAGCCGTGGATCAAATTGCTTCCGCCGCCGCTGCGAGCCGACTGCGAGCGGAGAACGTACGACGTAAGCCCCGATAAAGTGGTCAGCCACCCCGTGCGAGAGCTGGTCAGGCTGGTTGCCTCCCGCTTGGGTTGGGAGTTGCTTGCCAGGCACGAGAGCGGCTGGGCATGCGCAGATGCGGTGTATCGAGATCTGGACCGCAAGGTGGCGGCCTACGTTGAGCGCCACGCAAGCTCGATGTCACCATCACCGGGTCTTTCAGGAGTCTATTGCTATGAGGATGGTGCCCTGGAGACCTTTCGGGCAGCACTCCGGAGGGATCTGGCGCGCTTCTACGATCTTCCTATCGCCTACTGCGAGACAACAGGCAAGCTTTTGAGGGAAGAGGCGGAGCGGCTTCCGGAGTGGGAACGTACGCTGGGAGCCACCCGAGATTCCGCCGCCAAGCTCGAGCGCAAGGCTGAGGAGATTGCCCTGGCCGATGTGGTAATCGTTCCCAGCCGGTTTGTTTACGGGAGCCTGCCCGGAGAGATAAAAGACTCCAAAAGATGTGTCGTCGCGGAGTTCGGTTCGCCGGCGCCCGATACGACCCCTTTGTCCCACCAGCCCAGGAACCCGGCGAGGCCGCTGCGCCTCCTGTTCGCCGGGGCCATGACCCAGCGGAAAGGTCTGGCGGATGTCATGGCAGCCGTCAGGATGCTCAATCGCAGCGATGTTGAACTGGTGGTGATGGGATCCCCGCTTGCCTCCATGGATTTCTACCGCCGGCAGCTCCCGAATTTCACGTACGAGCCGCCGCGGCCGCACAAGGGCGTCCTCGAGCTGATGCGCACATGCGATGTCCTCGTTTTGCCATCGATTGTCGAGGGACGGGCGCTGGTGCAGCAAGAGGCCATGATGTGCGGGCTGCCTGTGATCGTGACGCCCAATGCCGGGGCTGAGGACCTGGTGGAGGACGGCAAGACGGGGTTTCTCGTGCCGATCCGCTCGCCGGACGTCCTGGCTGAGAAAATCTGCTGGTTTGCCGACCACCGGACCGAGATCGACGAGATGGGGCGCCGGGCGCGGCAGAAGGCCCGGCAGCTGACCTGGGACAATTACAGGATGAAGATTCTGAGTGAGATTCGCCGCGTGGCTGGGCTATCGGGATCATGAAGATTCTCACGATTACGAACTGCCCGCTCGATCCCACACTGGGATCCGGCAAGACGGTGCTCAGATACTCGCTGGGGCTACGGGAGAGAGGACACACTGTCGACGTTTTCGAACCGAAGGATTACGAATTTCTGCCGGCGGCCCGGCGGGCAAGGCAACTGAGACAAGCGCTGGGTAGCTGGCTCGAACTGCCGGGGAAAGTCAAGACATCGGCGTACGACCTGATCGAGTTTTATGGGTCCGAATTCGGGCTGGCTCTGCGCGGTGGGCTGCGCAGACGGGGCGGGCCACTGCTGGTGGCGCACACCAACGGACTGGAACTGCTTCACCGGCAACGCGAGCGAGCGTACTTGCGCCACGATGCCTCTCCGCTTCCGCGCCTGAAAAGTGCCGTCGCCGGCTCGATCGTGGACTGGGTGAGCGAATCGACCTTCCAGTTGACGCATGCCTTCGTCTCATTGTGCGAGGCAGACAGGAGGTTTGTCCTGGAGAGAAAACTCTACGCGCCGGAGATGACGGCTGTGGTCGGGCCTGGACTGGACAGCGATTTCCTGTCACTGGGGGAGCCCGGCGGGAACCCGCGTGACAACCGCGTGGCCTTTACGGGCTCCTGGACGCCTCGCAAGGGCATAGACCACCTCGTTGGTGCCATGAGCCGGCTGCTGGCCGAGCGTCCTGAGCTCGTCCTCGATATCTATGGTGCTCACGTTCCGGAGGGCGTGATCCTCGAATCGTTTCCACCCGAACTCCGCCGGCAAGTGGCGGTGCACCCGCCCGTCACAAACAAAGAGCTCGTTTCGGGGCTGACCAGAGCCAGGGTTTTCTTTTTCCCTTCGCAGTACGAGGGCTATGGTATGGCGGTCACCGAGGCGATAAGGTGCGGCTGCGCGGTCGTGGCTACGCCTACCGGCTTTGCTGCCGAGCTGGAAAACGGGCGGGAGGCCATACTGTGCGGTTTCGACGATGTGGACGCCATGGTTTCCGCCATCGCCCGCCTGCTTGACGACGAAGACTTGCGCCGGCGGATTGCGTCGCAGGCGTGGATAAGAACCCAGGGAATGACGTGGGAGGCTGCTGTCGTCAAGCTGGAATCCACGTACGCCCAGTGGGTCGACGAACACAGGCGGAAGCAGCCACCGTCAGGGCAGACCTTGGCCTGAGCGGGTGCTGCTCCTGCAAAGCGGTGCGTGCCGGAGCATGCGAAGGGCTCCCTGGCTGCTGAGTCCGCGCTACGAGGAATCCCAGGATTGAAAAACTGTCATTCTGAGGAGCGGAGCGACGAAGCAGGGCAAGTGGGGTGACGAGCTGCGTGATGAAGCTGGGATTCTTCGTCGCCCCTGCGGGGCTCCTCAGAATGACAAGTTCAGCGTAGTTTTGCGTTAGCAAGGGGATAGGCAGGACCCGTGTTATGCTTGGTATGGCTCAATCTCGGACGAAACGGATGGAGAAACGGTTCATACCTGTCGCGGCGCCTGTGCTGTCAGGCCGGGAGAAGGAGTACGTTCTCGACTGCCTGGAATCGAACTGGATCTCGTCGGCGGGAAAGTACATAGAGAAGTTCGAGTCCGCCTTCGCGGAGTACTGCGGGGTCCGGCATGCGGTGGCGTGTTGTAACGGGACTGTCGCTTTGCACCTGGCTCTTATGGCGCTCGGAGTGAAACCGGGAGACGAGGTCATTGTCCCTGCATTGACCTTCATAGCAACAGCCAATGCGGTGGTTTACTGCGGTGCGAGACCTGTGTTTGCCGATGTCGATCGGGAGACGTGGAACATCGATCCGCGCGATGTCGAACAAAAGGTCACCGAGCGCACCAGGGGAGTGATTGCTGTTCATCTTTACGGGCATCCAGCAGATATGGATGCGATCAGAGACATCGCCGCCAAGCGCAACCTCTTTGTGCTCGAGGACGCAGCAGAGGCGCACGGTGCAAAATACAAGGGAAAGACATCGGGATCGCTCGGCACAGCGGGAACGTTCAGTTTCTATGGCAATAAGATCATGACCTGCGGAGAAGGCGGCATGGTCACCACTGATGATGGCGATCTCGCGCAGCGTGTCCGCTTGCTGAGAGGACAGGGAATGGACCCAGAAAGGCGCTACTGGTTCCCGGTCATTGGCTACAACTATCGCCTGACCAATGTAGCTGCCGCCATCGGTCTCGCGCAACTGGAGAACGTGGAGTCGCTGATCGAAAAGCGCGTGCAAGTGGTGTCATGGTACCGCGAATTTCTCAGCAGCGACTCCGGTCTTTCTTTTCAGGCGGTTCGTCCATGGGCCAGGCACGTGTACTGGATGTTCAATGTGCTCATTCATGACGAGACCGAGTCGGGCCGCGACGAGGTCGCCGCTTGTCTTCTCGAGGCAGGCATAGAGACACGGCCGGTGTTTCCTCCGCTGCACTTGATGCCACCGTATGTGGAGATGCTTGGTCCGCTGCAAGTGCCCGTGGCCGAGGACATCGCCGGGCGGGGAATCAGTTTGCCGACCTGGGCCGGTCTCACCAGGGACGACGTTCGTTATATCTGTGATAGCCTGAAAGCCGCCCTGGCTGCAAGAGTGGAAAAGAAGGTAGGCCGCCACTGATGCCCAGCGAGCCAGAGATCCGCTTGAGCGTAGCACTGGTGACGCGCAATCGGCCGGACAGCCTGGAGATTTGTCTGGAAAGCTGGCACGCGCAGACCGTAAGACCATTTGAGATTGTGGTCTCGGACGACTCCGACGATGAGAATGCAGCGAAAAGCGAGGAGCTGGCTCGTCGTTACGACTGCCGGTACGTGCGCGGCCCGCGACGAGGACTTTATGCCAATCGCAACAGCGCCACCAGAGCATGCAAGGGAAGCCACATATTATCCGCTGACGACGATCACAGCCACCCAGCCGACTACGTGGAGAAGGTGGTGGAATGTATTCGCAAGGACCCGAAACGAGTGTGGATTTTCGCTGAGCGTCTGGATGAAAGGGATCTTGCCAGGCCACTTGTTTGCCCACCCGAGCTTCACCGCAGCGGGCACGGGCAGAGCCCAGCCGATCCCTCGAACTGCGCTGCCATTGCTGACGGCGCCTCCGTCTACCCGAGAGAAATTTTTGACAGTGGCTTGTGGTATGACGAGACATACCGATTCGGGCCGCTCTGGTACCTCTGGGGAAAGGTGCTTGTCAAACATGGTTGGAGAATCTCATTTTCTGATTCGACTTTTGTGTGGCACCGTGCCTGGACGGAGAGCCGGCTGGACGACGCAGCTGCGCTCAAAAAGCAACTGGAGTGCATGACTTACGTACTGTTCGTCAATGCTTTCTGGTTGAACCCCGGCCCTGTGAACTTGTTCTGGTCCTTGGCATACCTGATACGCCGCATGCTGATTCCAGATTCAATCGTGTTCTACACGGTCAGATCGAGGCTGGGAGTCGACTCCGCCGCGCGAGCCCTGTACCTCACCTTGACTTATCCTTTCAGGATGTCAGAATTGTCACGAAAAGGATCCAGCCGTGACGACTGATATGGGCACCGGGGGCGATACCACCAGATGGGGTTCCGATCTTACCATCGTAACGGTAAGCAGCTTTGAATATCTCCCGGGCGTTTATGCCCTTTTCAACAGCGCCCTGCTGAATGGCTTCGAGGGGCGCGTCGAGTTGTACGTGCATCCCGGTGTCGACCCTGGCCTGGTAGTGCACCATCCTCGATTGTCCGTTGCGGAACTCCCGCGTCTCTTTGAGGGAACTTACAGCCTTTATGCTCAGCGCCTTGCGGCGCTGGCGTCTCTGAAGGAAGGACGCTACCTGTATCTGGACTCCGATGTCATTGTGGAGAGACCGTGCGGTCACCTGCTGGAGCCGATCGCCGCCGGAGTGCTGGTGAGTCCAGAGCCCGAGAGCAAGTACAGCGCTTACGATGCGATTGTCTACGAGCAGTGTAAGGTGACCGGTGTGAAGCCCAATGAGCTAGGTGATTTCCCGTATGTGAACGCAGGACTGCTGGGTTTCGAGCTTCCGCGCGACAGGGACCTCATTCAAGAGTTCTTTGATCTGTCGCGCGACCACCTGGCCGGCACGACCAGGGTTTTCGAGAACCCCATTTTTCCCTTTCTGGATCAGGACATCCTTAATTTGCTTCTTCGCAAACGGTGCCACGAAGGCAAGGCGGTATTTTCGATTTCTCCGAAGGTTCTCGAATTTTCCAATTTCAGCCAAGTATTTCGAAACAGGCCATTTCCTTATACACGGCAGGGCGACCTGCAGCCCGCCGATCAGATCAAGTACATCATCCACGGGGCCTCACTGCGCAGGCCGTGGTTAAAACCAGATCGCCGGGACTCTTTGCGCAAGCGGCTGGTTCACGCACTGGAGCCGCTGGGCATCCGTATCTTCCTCGGCAGGCCGCTGCCATACGAACGCGCCTGGGCGTACTACGCCTGTGCCGACGGGCTGCCCATCCCGGTATCAGCCTGGGCTGACCGGCACGGGTTCGGATTGCACCGGAGCTGGCTCTGGCGAAAAGCCTACGGACTGCCGGGCTAGTACCCGTATTTAGCTCCGGTATGCGCTACTCCCCGGGGCGCGGGCATCTTGCCCGCTCCGAAGCCGGCGAGTCGCCGGCGCTTCCAGGGTGCCCAATCAAATCCGTCGTAAGGTGAACGGCATAGGCGCTAGATCTCTGACGGTAGTGGTAGAGGCGCGCCCCGCCGCGCCCGCCGACCGCGCTTGCATCGCGCCAACGGGTCGAGCGGGGTCGACCCCTACACGCTTCGCCAAGGCGGTGCTCCTTATCAATGGAGTCTTAAAAGGGGCGCATGGGAATGCGCCCGGGCGCTGGTAAGAGCAACAAGTGTGCAATTGCACAGTGACCCGTGGGACCTTTACATCTACCATCGGCTCGTGAGCCTGGGGATGTTGAGCAATGAGCAGGGAAGGTTTGGAAAGCGTATCGTCGGAACACGCCCGCGGTCAGGCGTGTTCGGAACCCGTGGCAGGTCGGGCCGCCCGAGCGGCGGAAAGCCCGCTGGCGATGGCTTCGGAACAGGTGACCTCCGTCCTGTCTGTCCCTTTTGATGCCGTCTTGTGCTGGAAGCTAATTGAGGACAGCAAGCAAGCCAGTCGAGCGTTGTCCAGGAAGGACGTCACTGAAGCAGAAAGGAATACCTTGCGGCAGAAGCTGGCAGACGACGTGAGGTTGGTTGAAACCGCCTCCCATCTGCGCCAGAAGACCGCCGAGTGTTTGAAGGAAGGGGTCAAGACTGCAGCACACTTTCTGCGCGGCAAGGGCGGACTCTGGGGCGCGGTTGGACTCTACGTGCTCGATGAGTGGAAGCCGGGGGACACGCCTCAAGTCCAGGCCTGCGATGTTGCTTTCGGAGCGGCCAAGGGCGCGGCCATGCAGGCTATCTTCCGTCATGGCGGGCACGTCGATCCTTGCATGAGGCTCGTTCCTGCGGCAGTCAATGTGCCTCTGCGTGCCACGGCAATCGGTGCTGCCGCGCGAATAACATCAGCCGGGCTTGCTCGCTCTACCTGGCTTGACACGACCGGGACGCGGATGGACGCCGGGCACGGCGTTCAGGCTGTCGCGTCAGCCGCACTGAATCCGGTGGCGCTCTGTGTGGATGTGGCTACCTTCGGGGCATCCGCCGGGCTGGCGAAGGGGTTGAACAAGCTGACCGACGGGGCTATGTCCAGCAGCCCGCTCCTTGCTACCGTGACGATTGGAGGCGG
>DATNRD010000379.1:0-4710 GCA_036703665.1 Candidatus Obscuribacterales bacterium | reverse complement strand
CACCGCCCAAATTGTCATGGATGAAATCGCCGCCACGCCTGCCGCCAGCCCGTCCATGCCGTCGATGAGATTGACGGCATTGGCCACGCCGACCAGCCAGAACACGGTCACCGGCAGCGCCCACATGCCCAGCAAAATCGGCTCGCCGCCGTGCAAATGTATAAAGCCCAGATCGAAGTCGAAGTTGGCCGGCATCGGAATTGCCTTGAGCCGCACTCCCAGAGAATAGGCGGCGCAACCGGCCAGGATCTGCACGAGCAACTTCACCTTGGCCGGCAGCGACTCGAGATCGTCTAGCAAACCCAGCACAAAGATAAGCGTGCCACCAACTGCGATACCAGCCAGACCGCCTTCACGGGGGAAGCGTCCCGTTATGATCATCATCAGCGTCAAGGCAACAAAAATGCTTATGTAAATGGCCACCCCGCCCAGCCTGGGCACCGGCACCTTGTGAATGCGCCTTTCCTCGTCAGGCTGGTCGACCAGCCCCAGCCGCATGGCTCGCGCGCGAATCTCCGGGGTCAGCCACCAGCTGACGGAAAGCGCCACCAGAAAGCCGGGGATCTGGGTCTGATCGAGTCCCCCCGAGATCGCAAATGCCCAGACAATGCCGAGGAAAAAGAGAAAAGCCTGGAGAAACCGTATTGCCATTAGACTATGGCCCTGACCCTGATGTAAGGGCGCCAGCTGCGCCCGGCCGCCTTCACCTTACTGCTGCCAATCGATCTGCGTACAAGGGAAACCGCCTGCAAAGATCAGCCACCGTAGCGGCTACCTTTTCGTGGATGCCTTCGTCTTCGGGGTGCTTCAACTTGTCTGCAATCGCCGCCCCGATAACCTTCATCTCCTCGACACCCATCCCGCGCGTGGTCACGGCCGGCGTGCCGATCCGTATGCCGCTGGCGATGAAGGGCTTCTGTGGGTCGTTGGGAATGGCGTTCTTGTTGGTGGTTATGTTCACCGTCTCCAATAGCTCGCAAGCCTTCTTGCCGGTCATATCGATGGGGCGCAGGTCGACGGTCATCAAATGGTTGTCGGTTCCGCCGGACACTATGGCCAGCCCGTGGGAGATGAGCTCCTCAGCCAGACAGCGGGCGTTGTCCAGGATGCGCTTCTGATACTGCTTGAACTCGGGCGAGGCGGCTTCGCGGAAGGCGACGGCCTTGGCCGCGATGACGTGCATGAGCGGCCCGCCCTGGATACCCGGAAAGACCGCTTTATCGATGGCCTGGGCGAACTCCTCCTGGCACATGACCACCCCCGCGCGCGGCCCGCGCAAGGTCTTGTGCGTGGTGGTCGTGACGAAGTGGGCATGGGGAAACGGGTTGGGATGCAGTCCCGCCACGATCGGCCCGGCAATGTGGGCCACATCGGCCATCAAGTATGCACCGACGGCGTCGGCAACCTGCCTGAACCTGGCGAAGTCTATGATGCGCGGGTAGGCAGACGCCCCGGCAATGATGAGCCTGGGCTTGTGTTCCCGGGCAATCCTCTCCAGGTCGTCGTAGTCGATCCTGCCGGTTTCCGCGTTGACCCCGTAAGTCACAACCTTGAACCACTTGCCGGAGAAGTTGACCGGGGAACCGTGCGTCAAGTGCCCGCCCTGATCCAGAGCCATCCCCATGACCGTGTCTCCCGGGGCGAGCACGGCAAACATGACGGCCATATTGGCCTGCGCACCGCTGTGCGGTTGCACGTTGGCATGAGGGGCGCCGAACAGCTGTTTGCAACGCTCTATGGCCAGACGCTCGGCTACATCGACGAATTCGCAGCCGCCGTAGTATCGCTTGCCCGGGAGCCCTTCGGCGTACTTGTTGGTGAGGACCGAGCCCTGTGCCTCGAGAACCGCCTCGCTTACGAAGTTCTCGCTGGCGATAAGCTCGAGCCCGTTCTGCTGCCGCCTGAGCTCATCTTGTATTGCCTGGTAGATTTCTGGATCCGTGTCTTTGAGACTGGCCACGCGTCTTCCTCCGGCTTGGGGCGCCTGGACGTTGCTATTTTAGCCGCTTGCCTTCCGCGCCGCCACAATTATTGCCTTATGAGGCGGGAATGTCCCTTACCAGATCCAGCGTTTTCATGCGTCTGCCGGCACGATGCTCTATATAGCTCTGCATCAAGCGGTGCGCCGCCACGAGCGGCTGTCTCGTGCGACCGGCAAGGCCAGCAGCCGGTGTGTGACTGCCGGCCAGCACCAGGTGCTTCCATACCAGCGGCGTGATGTGCGTAACCTGACGGTCGGGAGCGGACACGCCTGCCCAGCCAGCCCCAGGCTCCGCGACCGCGGGAGTTTGCGAGATTTCCAGACAGGTGCTGCAAACAACGCCGCCCCACTCATTGTGGAACGCGCCCAGCTTGAAATCTGTCAGTACCTGGCGGCAGACGACGCACAAGGAGAGCTCCGGCATATACCCCAGCATCTCGAGCAGATGCAGCTCGAAGGAAAGACAGCACATGACGGGATCCTGGCTCGCGTCACCCAGCACTCTCAGAGATGAGCGCAGGTAATCCAGGTATTCCGCGCTCTCGTCGGTCAGCCCTGCACCGAACTGCTGAGTCAGCTCGGCATAGTAAAGCCCGAACGTCAGGCGGGCAAGATCCTGCCTCAGGCTCGGGAACGTCTCGACGGTTTCAGCCTGCGTGATGATGTCGAGGGATTTGCCATGGGCGATGAGCAGCTTGTTGACGTTTAAAACATCTGCCCGTCCGGCCACCTTCGTGCCCGGCTTGCGGGCGCCCTTGGCCACCGCGCGCACCAGAGCGCGCTCGGCGGTAAAGATTGTCAAAACCTTGTCCGACTCCCCAAGATTGAAGGAGCCGACGTTTATCCCGGTTACTTTGTATGTGGCCACACACCCATCCTACGGCAATCCCCTGACCAACCGCACCAGCTCGCTGCCGAACAAAGTCAGCAACAAGACGAAAACAGAAACGGCAATGGCTGCGACGGTGGGGAATTTGCTGTTCTCGAAACTGGCTCCCCAAAGCGACGGCAGCCAGCGCAACAGCCAGGGCGCCGCGGCCAGTGCCACGAAAAAGGCAAACGTGGCGCTTATGGCTGCCGCGCGGGGGAGCATCTCGAGCGGGTAGTAGAGGAAATAAAAGTACCACTCTGGTTTGATGCCGGCGGGCGCAGGAGCAAGCGGATCGAAGGCGCCCGCCAGCGTGTACGGCAGAAGGCAATCGTAGGGCAGCAGCACCGACAGGATGGCAAGCGAGCCCAGAAAGATGAGCCAGACGCCGCACTCCTTAAGGAAAAAACCAGGGAAAAAACGCTCGGCGGCTTGTTCTAAACCTTTGTCCCTCAGGCGGAGCGGCATGCTCATGCCGTGCAGTTGGATCAGCAAAAGGTGCGCACCGACGGCAGCCAGAATCAAAAGCGGGAGAAAAACCACATGCAAGGCATAGAAGCGCGTGAGAGTCGCCTGCCCTACGCCTTGCGATCCGGCCAGCAGGGTTGCCGCCAGCGCGCCTGCCTCGGACAGCGGGTAGGGCATGAAGTCCGTGCTTACCTGCAAAATCTCGGTGCCGACGCGGGTGGCGTAAACGGAAAGGGTGCTCCACGGCAAAAGATAGCCGCTGAAAGCCATGGCCAGCGTGCATACCAGCAGCACCACACCGGTAAGCCACGTCAGTTCCCGGGGATTGCGATAGGCGCGCGTCGCGCCTACGGTGGAAGCGTGCATAAACAGGAAGACGATCATGGCATTGGCCGACCAGGCGTGCATATTGCGCACCAGGCTACCGCCGGGAACCACGCTCTCAATGAAACGCACGCTCTCGTGGGCGAAAGCGGTGGACGGCTGGTAATAGAGCATGAGCAAAGGGCCCGTGGCCACCTGCACCGCCAGCGCGCACAGCGTCAGCCCACCGAGGAAGTAAGCCCAGCTCATCGGATGGCGGGGCACATCCTTCTGCTTGAGATGCTCATAGCTGAGCCTGTCCAGCGGCATCCGCAACCGGAGCCACTCTGACAGCACGCCGGCAGCCGTTCTTCCCTTACTTGACGACATGACGCATCGTCTCCTGTCCCGCCGCCAGTATACCTGGCGCCAGCAGCAAGACGCGGTCTGCCAGCCGCAATGCGGCAAGGCGCGGGACACAGTGGTCCCAACCCTCCAACTGACAACAAGGGTGTGTAGAAGTTGCAGGCAACGAATCGGCGCTTTACACAGGGCTGGGCAAATTCGCATTCGTGGTGGCTATTGCTTTTGCCCAAAAATCTGAGACGATAACGGGATCTCAGACAGAGAAAACCATGCCTGCACGCCGTTCGACCGCCTCCCGCTTCCGAGTCTGACCGCCACTGGCGACGCCAGTGGGTCTTTTTTCACAGCCCGCCCCGCCTGGCAAACTGCCACTGTCGGGTATATTGTCATAAGACACTTCCCGCGGTGGCCGGCATGGCAGATGTTGACCGGGAACAAGGACAACTTGAAAAGCGTGCAACGCCCGCTGAATTAGTTGGTCTTACTCAAGCATGATAAAGACCATGTTTCCAATGTTCTCAAACAGGTGCGCGAGATTCACCAGAAGCATCGGCTTTAGTTGTAGTGCGGTTTTGTGAATACCCCTGAGCAAAGCACAGCGCCGCGGGCACAAAGCCAAAGATAAGGAAAGCCTTACTTGTGTTAAGCAGCCAGTCAGTCACATGACCTGCGGGGTTGTCGTAGTAATCGGTAAGCGTGATGCTGGCAAAAAAATAGCCGATAA
>DATNRD010000378.1:0-3371 GCA_036703665.1 Candidatus Obscuribacterales bacterium | reverse complement strand
TAAGACGACGCGATAATTCTTCCTCTGGTGGCAGAAGTAAAATAGGTCGACGACGCGACTGCGGCGATAGACCGATCACCTGCGTGACGAACCGTGAGCCAAGAGCCCGCAGAACAACCTGAAGCAACTGCCCTGCCCAGGCGCTCTCTCTTGATCTGGGCCGCGGCGGCGGTTGGCGGATTTGCAACTGTTCTGGGAATGCTTGCAACCGAGGTCTTCAAGTATCTGCTCGGTCCCAAACTGGACGCCGGAGAGCAGACAGCGGTTCTCCTACGTCGTCAGCAACTGCTCGCGGCAGAACAGCGCTTGGCGGAGTTGCGGCTGGAGCGAATCAACAATGCTCGAATTGCTATCGCAAAGTTATCAGACCTTTCCGAGGATAAGGGGCAGCTGTTTACAGACTATTTCCTCCAGCCTGCCATCCTGTACATGACCGAGGACGGTAGCTCCATTGCTCGTTCTGCGGTTTGCACTCACCTGGGCTGCACAATTCAACCCGATCTGGTCGACGGCAAGATCTACTGTCCATGTCACGTTAGCTACTTCGACCTGAAGACGGGCAAACCGCTTGCCGGCCCCGCGATGTACCCACTATCGGAGGAACCTATCACCATCGAAGGTGATACCGTATACCTCGTCAAACCGACTGCTCCGATCAAAATAGGCCCTACGCAGAACCCGATGACACCGGTATGAAGTTCCTTATGCCCCACCTGCTGCCGGCCGCCGGCGTGCTGCTTCTCACCGCGGGCAGTGCCTCGGCCTATCCTCAGTACGCTGAATGGATAAGCAAGAAAGCAGGCTTTCAGGCCAATTGCGCGTACTGCCACATCAACCGGGACGGTCCGACCGGCTCCGGCGCGGGTCAAACCGGAAGCCTGACCAAGCAAGAACTTGCCAGACTGCACACTCCCGACAGCCCAATCGTAAACGACTTCGGCAAGAGCCTGATCGCTCATCTGGGGTACGCAAGGATAGTGCAGGGCATCACCGATCCCGACAGCGTGGCTCGAGAACTGAGAAGCTACGACCTGGACGGCGACGGTATTACGGACGGTGCTGAAATGCAGCACGGAACGCTTGCCGACGATCCTACAAGCGCGCCGCCCTCGCTGATATGGTGGGTGAGGCTCCAGCGAAACATGGGCTTTGTGGCAACCGTTGCCATAGCATCGGTAGTCGGCGCCATCGGCTGCTTTGGTCTGGCCAGGGCCCTTAAGCGTCAGTGAGCATGCTCATGTTTGCGTGAGCTTTCGGAAGCAGGGTGCCCCGCTCCGCGCAGCATTTTGAAGGCATGGAGCACGGCTGGGAAGAGTGCATCGAGAGAGTCCGCCACTCCCTTTTTCGACCCCGGCAGGTTGATAATAATCGTTCTTCCCCTGATCCCGGCCCTTCCCCGCGAGAGCATGGAATACGGGGTTCGCTCCTGCCCGTATGCTCGTGTCGCCTCGGGAATGCCGGGGATGTCTCGTTCTATAACCCGCGACATTGCTTCCGGTGTGCAGTCGCGCGGGCTGAAACCGGTGCCGCCGGTGGTGACCACCAGGTCAACCCGCCGTTCGTCTGCGTACGACTTAAGCGTCTCTTCGATTGTTCCGGCATCGTCAGGGATGATCTTGTAGTCCTCGACATCAATCCCTTCAGCGGTCAGCCGCTCCTTGATCAGCTTCCCGGAAAGATCGTCCTTCTTTCCGGCTGCTATCGAATCGGACATAACCAGAACAGCCGCGTGCAGGGGCCGCTCAAAGGAGTCCCGGAAGTCGGATTTGCCGCCCTTCTTCTCCAGCAGGCGAACGCCTGTAATCTCCATGTAGTCGTCCAGCATCTTCATCATGTCATAGAGCGTCAGCGCCGCTACCGACGCCGCAGTCAGAGCCTCCATCTCGACGCCTGTCTTGTAGATTGCCTTGACAGTCACGACCGTACGAATCGAGGATTCATCGGTATAGAAGTCCACACCCACAAACTCCACCGGCAGCGGATGGCAGTAGGGGATTATCTGACTTGTCCCCTTCGCCGCCTGGATGGCGGCCACCTTCGCCACCGGGAACGGGTCGCCCTTGGGGATCTTCCCCTCACGCAGCAAGGCAACTGTCGCAGGGCTCACCTTCACGACGGATTCCGCCGTGGCCGTCCGGAGGGTTTTTATCTTCTTCGAGATGTCGAGCACACGATATTTCTCCTAACCCATAGCATCACGCCCGCCAGTCTACCACCCTACCGTGTCCAGGAACCGGCGGATTCGTATATATGCAGCCAGCATGTTCGGGCAGGCGGGCTCGGACGGGTTGGCTGGGATAATGGCGCATGGGTGACGGCGACGCCTTTGGCAGAAAATACGAAACAGAAGAAAGGCAGGATCGCTCGGAGCAAGCCTCAGAAATGCTGCGGCAGGAGCTGCCCTGGAATCTGCCTGAGAAGAGGAGCGAGCGGGAATCCCGGGGCCTTTCGAGCTCCGGAGCAGACGGGCGGGAACTGGACAGCCCTCAGGCCGAGAGTCGCCTCATGCAAGGCAGCGAGCTGGAGTCCTTCGCCCGCGAGCTGAGTGACGTGCGCTGGTTCGACCTACAGTTGGAATCGGACTACGCTCGCCTGAAGAACGCTTATGCCAAGCTCGAGGACCGGAGTTTCCACTCCAAAGTATTGATTGAAGCGGCGCTAGAGGAGCGCCTCGGCTTGGGTGACGACGCTACGGTCTTCACAGACGAGCAGTGGAACGATGAAAGATACATGCGTGAGTTCTTGAAAGACCATCCGGATCTCATGCGAGACTACGAAACGTATCTACAAGAAAAGAAAGAGGTCGACCGGTTGGAACGCAGTGTAGACCTCGGGGTAGACCGCCGTGCGCAGGAGCTCCAGGGGAAAATCGACAGGTTTACCGATGCCCTGGGTCTGCCTCGCGTAAAGCTCGAAGTGGTCCATGAGTTGGACAATGCCAGGGGCACTTACCACCCGGGCAAAGGCAAGGTTCGTGTGCTCAAAAGCGAGATCGCGCAATCGGGGACAGTGTCTCCAGGACTCATTCACACTGTAGCTCATGAATTGACACACTTGGAACAGGACTTCTTGATTATCCGTAAGTATGCAGATACCTTGGGAATCGGCAAAACGATCGGTGCTCCGGCGCAGCTGGAGGCGTTGCAAGAAATGTATGAGCGAAGCTTTTCGAAGTCGCTCAGCGAGGAATTCATCGAAAGGGTAATTCAAGCACGCCAGGGTAAGGTTCTGACCAGTGATGAGCGTTCGAGAGCAGAAGCGCTCGAGCAATCAATCAAGCAGAAGTACGCTAATACCAGCAGATTGGCAGAGCTGGACTACCAGCTTGATAAACTGCAGAGCAAATTCAAGCTGCTGCAACCAAAGGCGCC
>DATNRD010000377.1:0-4411 GCA_036703665.1 Candidatus Obscuribacterales bacterium | reverse complement strand
GTCCCTTGCCTCTGTTGGTACTCCCTTGTGTACCTTTCCAGCAGGGTCGCCATCTTACGAGCATGCTGGTACATCTTATAACCCGTGCAGATAGACGGCCCGCTCTCGATTGTGCTTGGACATTGGTTGGCCGCAAATCGTCGCTGTTCTTCAAGTTCTGTCGGCCGGTATGTCTAGAGCTTCGAGTAATAGCCTTGCATCTCATTGCTGGCGCCGCTGTCGGGCTGGATAGCGGCAGCTCATCGCTTCGCAGTTATGTCTGCTGACAGTCCTGCTGCTGTCCGACCGGCTGCCAATGATATCGACATGGACAATCACGGCCTGGCTTGTTGCTCACCACTGCCATGATCACCTTTCCGCGCCAGCAGCTATCCAGAACGCGTATTCCGAGACCTGCCTCCCGAAGCCGCGCCGTCTTACGACCGCGCGGCTTGCCACATGCCAGGCAGGCAGCCTGGCTCGAACCCCCATCGTCAAGGCAAACCCGCTTTGCGGGCGGCTGCGCCGGTCTTGACGATGGGACCCAGGTTCTTCGCCATTCCGGCATGTGGGGCAGCGGCGGGCGCCGCGGACAGGGCGGACTGGGGAGCGGCAGCCGTTGCCGGTGACTGAAGCCTTGAAAGCAGCTGGTTTTTGGCTGAAACTGCTACCCTGCTGACTCAAGCCTTGACGGGCCAGGGGAACGTATCGCCGGCGCCAGCGTTCTCCGCGAACGCCCGGGCCTCGCTCAAAACACGCGATGCTAGCGCCTCCAGCTCGCTTGCCGATAGCTCTGAAACTGGTTCGTCAAGCCGCTTATAGAGATCCACGGCATCGGGAAGCGACATGTACGTCTTCTGGTAGCCCAGGCGCAAATAGAGGCTCAAAGGGCGGGTATTGTCGAACAGCAGCCGGACGCCGGTATTGTTCTTGCCCTCATTGCGAGAGAGGTTCTCGCAAAACCTGATGAGCAGCGTGCCGATGCCGTCCTTCCTGTGCTCCGGGCGGACCAGCAGGTCCATAAGAAAGCCCATGTCCACATTCCCGGTCTCATGATCGAGATAGGACATATCAACATCCATCTGATCAAAAATCAGTCGAACCCGCCCGACAAGCTCCGCGCCAATCCAAGACAGAATAATGGTCTCCTCCAGACCGCCCTCGCGCCACTTCTTGTCGCTGCCTGGAAGCATAAAGTACTCAGTGCGGAAAAGATCATCCTTCTCCATCTGATCCAGGTCGTCAGGGCCGGCAACGCCGATCGACAGATCAACTCCGCTTGTTGTCTTGAAAAACTCTCGTGTTGCGCTCTCACTCATTCACTTTCACCTGAGCCAAAAACGAATCATACTCCAGGTCTTCCGTCCATACATTTGGGGCACTTGCGCTGGAAGATATCTGAGCCGTTGGCCCGATACTCATGGCCGCAACGCTTGCAGCGCATGTTGTATAAGAGCTGGTTGTGGTCGTTCCCCGGAAGCCCGGTGCAACCCAGATTCTCCTGTTCGTTCCGGTTGATATAACCTGCATCTGTTGTGCGAAGCGCTGTCTTGCTTGTCATATCCTGTTCCTCATGCTGCGGTCTTCTCGTCTTTTGAAGCGAGAGCCCGAGGTATTCAGCAAGGACATCTGCTGTCTGCAGGCGGATAGAGCTCTGCCCATTCAAGAAACGAGAAAGTAATGACCGGTGAATCCCAGTCTCAGCCTCAATTCTCGTGAGCGGAAGCTGGCTATCGGCAATTGCCTGCTGAAGCATGCCTGAGATGCCTCCCGTCGTTTTTTTTCAAACCGTCCTCCTTCTGTCCTTACCCCTGTTCTATTTAAGCATCAGAGGCAAATGCAGTCAAACGCTTGGTTCTGACGGCTGGTAACCAGCCAGTCTTGGCTCTTTTCGTTTCTCAAGCATACGGGGGCAGCACCACCGCGCGTCAAGCGCGCCAGAAGTTGCAGGAAGACCAGAGGCTCCTGACGCTTGACCCGCAGAGCCGCCCCCGTACCCCAATTGCCAGGCGAAATGCCGCAGTAATTGGAGGTGTACAGACTATGGATGATGACTTTGGATTGGCGCTTACGTTATGCCGAGCTCGGAATAATCCGGTAGGCGGAATAACTGACCAACAACAGCAAGGCATCCTGGGCGTTCAGCATGCCGCGCAACAAGACCTGTGTGATGGCAACGCAGGTGTGCCGCAAGCTGCGCTACGGCAACGGCATACGCTACCAAAGCGAACCTCAGAAGGCGAAGCGGGAGCGAAACTTCCGCACGGTGGAGCTCTTGCTTAGTAAGGGCGGCCCGGAGTTGCTCGCCGCCAATCTGGTCACCCTCATTGACCAGGCAAGACCCGCGGACCGGCTTGCTGCGAAAATTACAGGTGGAAAGACAAGGACGCCCTGGACGCTCCGTATCCACGACGTGGGCGACTGGCACACCGTCCCTTATGTCCAGGCATGGCGATTGGCGGTTCAAGAACGTCCTTTGTGCTCGTTCTGGTTCTACACCAGGAGCTTTCAAGACAAGGCTCTGTTTGAGGCTCTCATCGAGCTGGCATTGTTGCCCAACTGCCAGGGGTAGCTAAGCATCGACTCGGAGAACTACGGCGCCGCGCTGCTCGCTTATGCGCAGGCGCCAGGTGTATGGAAACTGGCCCTGCTGCAAGAGGAAGCCGAGCAGGTGGAGGAGGTCCTGCCGGAGCTTGGAGCAGTGGCAACAGCAGGGTAGGTCGTTTCCTTCCCTTTCCATCGCGGTGGCTATCATGTCGAGCCAGTTCGGCATGCGCCTCTCTTTACCTGCCCGGCTGTTCTCGGTGTCTATAGCCTGGAGCGGAGTGCCAGAAAGATGAGGCCGTGCCAGGCTTGCAGCTTTTGCCTTCCCTGCCCCCCTGCAAGCGCAGTCTCTCCACATACCAACTAATCTGTTCTTCATTACCGTCAGCCGCGACGGCCATACCATCACCGGCTCTAACTGGCGCTGCCCGGATACAGCGGGCCTTTCACGGCCTTATCCGGCAGCAATTTCACACGTTACACTAACGTCCAGGCAGACAATCGTCTCCTCTCCCCCGTGTATCATCTTTCTTTTTCGAGTGACTCTCCCGAAGCCTTTGACGGAAGCTTCTGCCCGGCCGATCTCCTTCAGGGTCTGCCTGCACTGCTTTCTCCTCGCGCTTCTTTTCTTGTATAAGCTCAGCCAATTTGTCCCTCAGCTTTGGCAGGTCCTGCGTGATGCTTTCCCAGATTTTGTCGTTGTCAATACCCCAGTACCAATGGACCAGATGCCGACGAGTGGCCACTATGCCCTTCCAATCGATATCTGGATACCTGCGGTCATAGTCAAACTGCTTCCGCAGCTGTGAGGCGCACTCACCCAACCGCTCGATGTGATAGAAAACCCAGACCCGGTAATGCTCATCCCGCTCAAACACATCCCGGTCACCGGTGAATTGCGGGTGTGTCTCTATCTTCTCGACTGCCTCGCGCATGTCCTGGAGCCAGAGCAGCTCCTTTCGTACCTGCTCTGGCTTCATAAGGCTACCGCATCCGACAAGACATCCTCACGTATCGTCTTTCTGAGACCCTTTTCGTCCACGACATCGACACGCGTTCCCAGAAGCTCCTCAAGGTCCTCTCGAAGGCTTTCGATGACGCCAAAATACTCAAACCCGGTCAGTCCCTCGTCCAGATTGACCAGGATATCCACATCGCTCCCTTCTGTGTAGTCATCCCGAGCACACGACCCAAACACGCGCACATTGCGCGCCCCGTATCGAGCACACAAATCAAGGATTTGAGTCCGCTTCTCGACTATCCGATCGACGATGTCCATCGCTTTTAACCCCTGTGTTTCTAATTATCCCATTCTCCTCTACGAGTCAACTTCCCTGCCGGCGGCGCGAGCCTTGATCGCAGCGGTCCGACCTTGGAGCACCCCGTGCGACCTGGGCCGGCTGGCCCACCGCCGAGAGGCACGAGGCGGAATCTTGCGCGGGGTACCGCGCCGCCGCCGCTGCGCGCCGTACGGCAGGATAAACAGTGGCCACCGTTATCCGGAAACGCCCGACCGGCGGACGTTTTTCCTGTGTCCACTTTCGCCCACGCACCGGCTATCGACCCGCAAAATCCGCGAACACCGCATCGCTACCGAGTTTTTACTGTGTCCACTTAACCAACGTTTCCCTGGTTTTGCCAAGCAAATTTTAGGATTTTCCCTAGCCGGTCTTGGGAACTGCGTCCCGTCATTTTCGTCTGCCCGTCCGGACACAGTATTGGGGGGTATCATCGGGATAAGCCGGCCGGTTGCCCCGCCGACTCCCCCACAGTTCCGGACGTGCCCGTTAAGGCATCCGGCTCCTCAGGTCGTTGGACTCGCGCGGAGATAGGAGTGGACGATACGCGGTCGTGGTAGAGGGAAGCGTTCAAGTATCTGCGCGAACTT
>DATNRD010000376.1:0-3234 GCA_036703665.1 Candidatus Obscuribacterales bacterium | reverse complement strand
TCAAAGTGCCCGCCAAGAAAGTACCTGCTTTCTCAGCCGGCAAGGAATTCAAGGAAAAGGTCGCAGGCCGGTAGCCTCGTCTAAATGGTGACGGGAGATTGGAAGGCTGCTTCCAATCTCTCTTTGCTTTTTGGCCGCTTGTCAGGGTAGGCCCATCGGCACTTCATCGGACTCCTCGTCGCTTAAACCGGGGTCTGCGACGGCGCCGGAGCGCCCTTGCGGTTCGGGCGGGCGGCTTGCCGGGCGTGCTTCCAAAAGCGCCCTGGAGGAGACTCTGGCGGCCCTTGCCTCCTCCAACTTCCCCTGGCGCTCCAGCAGGAGCGCCAGCAAAAGGTGAGCGCGAGGGTCGGCGGGGTCGAGCTCTATGGCTTTGCGAGCCTGGCTGGTTGCCTCGGCAACCAGCCCGAGTTTAGCCAGAAGCGCCGAGTAGCGGAGGCGCGCCTCGGGGCTGGAGGGCGTCCGCTCCAACCACTGCACATATGCCTGCCGGGCCACCTCGTGCTGGCCGGCTTGTTCCGCCACGCGGGCCAGGTCCAGGTAAAGGAGCGCTTCGGCACCGCTTGGCTTGCCGTAGTATTTGGCGGCCATCTGCGTGGCTTCCAGGAGGTGTCTTACGGCCAGCCCGTAGTCGCCCGACAGCTGCTCGTTGAGCGCCTGATCCCGCAGTGAGTAGGCACGATTCATGGCAGCCGCCTTTTCGGCTTGCTCGGCAGCAGCCCTGCCCTCGCTGGGCGTGGCTCGCCAGTCCACCTTACCGGGCTTGCCCGCGGCTGGCCGTTTGGCAGGACGGAAGGGAACGACACGCTTGCCCTTGTGGGACGGTCTGGCGCGGTGGGCTCCGAGGACCGGCCCGGGACATGCGCCGGCCAGGAACATCGGCACGACAAGCGCCACGGCCAGAGCCTTGACGGCGCGCACCTTTGCCGGCAGCTGGCAGCGCCGGCCGTTGTCCATCATCTTCAGCCTGAGGTGAACTGCCTCTCGCACTCGGACCGCTCTTCGGGGCTGACACCTTTTATAGTCAGGTTTACCCGCCCGCGCTCGTCGATATCTCTTACCTTAACTATTACCCGCTGTCCCACGGAGAGCACGTCCTCCACCTTTTCCACGCGGCGGTTTTCGATCTGGGAGATGTGCACCATCCCTTCTTTGCCGGGCAAGACCTCGACGAAGGCCCCCATGGCGATTATCCTGGTCACGCGACCGACGTAGATGCCGCCCACCTCGATGCGTTTGACCAGGCGCAGTATCCAGTCGCGCGCAGCCTCCCCGGCAGCCGAGTTGACCGAACCGATGAGCACGGTGCCGTCGTCCTCGATATCGATGGTGGCGCCGGTCTCCTCGATTATCCTGCGAATCATCTTGCCGCCGGGGCCGATTACCGTGCCAATGTCGTCCGGCTCGATGTGGATGGTGATGATGCGCGGCGCCCAGGGCGAAAGCTCGGGGCGCGGTTGAGCGATAACCTCCTCCATCTTGTCGATGATGTGGATGCGCCCGCGCCTCGCCTGTTCCAGTGCCACACGCATGATCTCCAGCGAGATGCCCTCAATCTTGATGTCCATCTGCAAAGCCGTGATGCCGTCGCGGGTGCCGGCCACCTTGAAGTCCATGTCGCCCAGGAAATCCTCGAGGCCCTGGATATCCGAGAGAATGGCGAAGCGGTCGCCCTCGAGAATGAGTCCCATGGCGATGCCGCCTATGGTCTGCTTAATCGGCACCCCCGCGTCCATAAGAGCCAGGCTGGAGCCGCAGGTCGAGGCCATGCTCGTTGATCCGTTGGACTCGAGAACTTCCGAGACCACCCGCAGGGTGTAGGGGAACTCCTCCTGGGTCGGCAAAGCCGCCAGAAGCGCTCTTTCCGCCAGCGCCCCATGACCGATCTCGCGCCTGCCCGGGCCGCGGTTGGGTCGTACTTCGCCGACTGAAAAGGAAGGGAAATTGTAGTGATGCAGATAGCGCTTTTCTTTTTGCGGCTCGACGGAATCCAGACGCTGCGCATCTCCAACCGTGCCGAGTGTGCAGACCGAGAGCACCTGCGTGGTGCCGCGGGTGAACAGCCCGCTGCCGTGGGCTCGCTCCAGCAGCCCCACCTCCACGGAAATGGGTCGGATCTCGTCGCAACGGCGCCCGTCCGCGCGCATGCCTGTATCGAGCACCTGTTCGCGCATCAACTTGGCCTCATGCAGCTCCAGGTACTCGTTCAGTTGGGAGTCGGTGACCAGGCGCAGCCGGTGCTCCTCCGGCAGTGCCGCGATCGCCTCGACCACCGCTGCCTTGGCCTGGTCGACCAGCCCCTGGCGCACGCCCTTGTCGGTTACCCCACGCATCGACTCTTTCAGCTTCTCGGTGGCCTTCTCGACAATCAGGTCCATGAGCTCCCGATTGATCTCAGGCGGCGAAAACTCGCGCTTCTTGCACCCCAGGGCAGCGACGAACTGCCTTTGAAACTCGCACTGTCTCTTGATGTGCTGATGCGCGTAGTCGATCGCCGCCAGGACGTCCCGCTCAGACACCATCTTCAAGCCTGCCTCCACCATCATGATCGAGCTTTCCGTGCCGGCCACGACTATGTCCATGTCGGATTCGGCCATCTGCTCGTAGGTAGGGTTGGCAATGTACTTGCCGTGCGCCCTTGCCACCCTGACGGCGCCGACCGGTCCGGAAAATGGCAGGCCGGCAATTTCGATAGCCAGCGATGCCCCGAACATGGCCAGCGTATCGGTGGGGTTCTCCTGGTCGGCACTGAGCGTTGTGGCGACGATCATGACGTCCTGGCGATACCCTTCCTTGAACAGCGGCCGGATGGGCCGATCTATAAGGCGGCTTATGAGAATGGCCTTGTCGGTGGGCTTGCCCTCGCGCCTGGTGAAACTGCCGGGAAATCGCCCGACCGAATAGAGCTTCTCCTCGTAATCCACCAGCAGCGGGAAATAATCTATGCCTTCGCGCGCCTGCCTGCTTTCCGTGCAGGTGACAAGCACGAGCGTGCCGCCGCAAGCCACCTCGCAGGCCCCGGAGGCCTGCTTGGCCATGCGCCCGGTTCTTACGGTGACCGTTTTTCCATCCAGTTCAAAAGAGGCTGTATGCCCTCTGGTCATAGTTTCCATTTGCACTTTCGCTTCCTCAAATCTTCTTCAACTGTTAGATGTAACCAATCGGGACGCCGGACGCCCGTGCCCGTACTGGCAGGCCGGTGCCCTGGAAAAGCTCTTGTAAAAACAGGCGGGCGCC
>DATNRD010000375.1:0-7420 GCA_036703665.1 Candidatus Obscuribacterales bacterium | reverse complement strand
ATACCAGGAGCTCTGCCCGCCGTGCGCGGATGCGCTCGCGCCCTAAGTGCCTGGTTCGGCGCTGCTGGGAAGGCCCAGCAAGAGCGTCAGTCCGTGCGGCTGTTCACAGGCTGCTTCGACCGTGCCATTATGCAGGCGGATGAGTTCCTTTCCGACACACATCTGCAACCTGAGGCCGATGTCCGTCTGTTGATAGCGATCGAACAGAGCATTCAGTTGATCCGTGGACAGGGTTGCAGCGCTGCAGTTTATTCTCACTTCCACCCGGTCACCGCTCGGGGCGGCACTGATATTGACGGTCGAGCCCTCGGGCGATAAAGAGACGACGCCAGATAAGAGATTCGCCAGTGCTTGCACCATACGATCGTGATCTGCATAGATTTGCACGCTGGCCGCGTCGACCGCGATCTCTATTTTCTTGCTTTCGGCAAGGGAGTTCATTTTGTCGCGAGCATCTTCGATCACCGTTGAAAGGGGAGCTGACGCCGGCTGAATATCCAGCTTGCCCGCGTCGAGCCTCTCCAGATCCAGCAGGTTGTTGATCAAATGCATCAATTGCTCGATTTCGCGCTCACGCTGCTCAGCGCCGGAGATGGCCTCGCTGGAAGGATGCCCGAGCCCACCCGAGGCGAGCAGGGAAAAATACCCGAGCACCGACCCCAACGGAGTTCTCAGGTCATGCGAAATCATTGCCATGAGAGCTTCTCGGGTGCCCTGCGTATCGCGGATCTCATCCGCCATGTCATGAAAGGCCGCATCAACTCTGGACAGCTCATCGACTCCTCCCAGCCGGGGCGTGAGGGCCTCACCGCGCCGAAATCTCTGCGTATTGTCGACCATCACAGCCAGTCCGTTGTTTATGGTCCGGATGAAGTAAACGAAAAGCGCAATGGCGACGAGCGTACTGACTGCGAGCGTGCCTCCCACCACCGAGTCCACGAGCGTCGTCGTTCTTTCCACCTCTTTCATCGCTGCTGGACTATGAAGGAATTCCGGCTTTGCGAAGTTCCCAATGGCGAAAGACATGGGATTTATCAGATTGTAGGCCGCGACGAATGTGTCGATGTCGGCCGTCAGGACGGCGATTTTTTCAGAGGTCGACCGTTCCGCGGATAAAAGCGGGCGGAAACGCTGGATGAGTTGCAAGACCCGGTTCGTGCTTTGCCGTATGTTCTTGAGTTCCCGTATCTGTTGTGGATTGTGAGCGACGAGCCTCGTCAGCAGCGTGTACTCGTGGTTGAGATGTGCTACCCGACTATGGACTGGGGATTCGGAGCCGCCGAAAAGCCGGGCATACCCCATGAGCATCATGGCTTCGGCGCAGTTGATCCACATCTCGTTTGCGTGATAAACGATTTCCAGAGCCGTTCGTTCCCTGTTGAGCTTCGCATCGTCGTAATACTGCAGAGACAGCATAGTCACGCCGAACAGCAACTCGACCAGCAGCGGAACGGATATCAGCACGAAGCCCTTGGCATAAATTGTCTTGGGCGCACTTAACAATGGTCTATCCCTCCAATGGACCCCGAGCAGGCAGCCGGAACCAGAATGTGCTGCCCTTGCCCTCTTCTGACTCGACGCCTACTGTGCCACTGTGCAGTTCGACTATGTCCTTGCAGATTGCCAGACCCAGGCCGCTTCCTCCCTTTTCGGTTGCATCTGAAGCGGCGACCTGCTCGAAGCGTCGAAAGATGTTTGGCAGTAGCCGGGAGGGAATGCCTCTTCCAGTGTCAGTGACCCTGACCTCCACCTGATCATCCATCTGGCTGGCGCTTACGGTCACAGAAGAACCACTTGGTGAAAACTTGACGGCGTTCGACAGCAAGTTGACCAGCACCTGTACGATCCGATCGGCATCTGCATAGGCCGTTACGCCTGTTTGGTTTGCCTCAAGGTGGATGCCGCGCTCCGCAGCGAATGTGGAGACGTTGTCGATTGATGTTGCAATCACGTCGGACAACCGGCACATGCGCGGCGCGATCTCCACGCTGACCTTGCCTGGAGCCTCCAGGGCAAGCCAGTCATTCAGGAGCCCGATGAGTCTTTCCAGAGTGTTTCCCGTGATCTGTGTCAGCTTTGCTGCGTCGTCCGACAGGGCTCCCAGCGAGCCCTGCGAAAGCTGCGTGAGAAATGCCCTGGCAGATCTTATCGGCGCTCCTATCTCGCGGGAGGCAGTTGTAAGAAATGCCTGCTTCATCTTTTGTGCCGCTTCTACTTCGACTGCCATGTCGTGGAACTGTCTGTCCAGCAGGGCAATCTCATCGGCACCTGGCATGGCCGGAGTGAGCGGCTGTCCACTTCTGAAGCGCTGGATGTTTGTTGTCAGCGTGTTGACACCCTTGTGTATCCCTGTCATGAAATACCCGAACAAGATGTAGGCAAGTATGATGCTGCCGGCAATCGTCGCAGCTATGACCATTTGAATGAGCCAGGCAATCAGGCGTACCTTCTCGGCTGCTTCAGCACTTCTGACAAGCTCGTACTCCCTGAATGCGCGTATGAGGTTGCCCGCTTCGATGTCGACCTCGATCAAGCGCTTGCAGGCCAGAATGGTGCTCTTCAGCGCCAGGATCTGTCCTAACCGCCCGCCCGAGCTCGTTGCTACCGGTTTCAACTGCTGGCACAGGGCGCGGCTGCGGAAGTGCCAGTCCATTATCTTCTCGAGACTGGCGGTTTGCTCAAGGTCTTGTTGGGTTAAGGCTCTGAGAATCTTGTACTCCTCGACGATTTTGTCCTGCAGCTCCCAGTATGGTGTATAGTCCTGGCGAAACGTGTAGGTGAGGCTGCTCGTCGATAAGTTCATGTTGTAGAACCAAAACTGATTGGTGTGAAAGACGATCTGCTTGCGCAGTGCCTCGGCTTTGACTGCCTCCCCGTAATAGTGTTGCAGGTAGATGAGGATGCCTGCCACCACGAACTCGAACAGCAGTGGCGCAAACAAAAGTATCAAGCCCTTATGAACGATTCGCGGTCTGAAAAGAGACATGAGGCTGGCTTCCATCTCGGCGAGCGTGAATGCGCCGGCTCGTTTGCAGATTATAACGGCAACGCCTGTGCTCCGGTGCCGTGGACCATGGTCGGCTTGCTCGAATTGCGCGGTGCGGGGTGCGCCAGCCAATACATTTTCAGGAGTCGCTCTCCCCAGTGAGTTGCCCAAGTCATACTTTGGTCACAAACTCGCTGCTTCTCGGTCACGAAGCTCACGTACGCTCCTGCCCACGAGCCGGAGAGCTCATCCCCCGAATACACGCAGGAGAAGACCATGAAAGAAGCTACCACTTGCAATCGCACGGACTATTACAAGGACTCGAAGCGGTCCACAGCACTCAGACTCATAGGCGCGGCCCTGTCATTAGTACTTGGTACCGTCGGACTGGCGGCAGCTCCAGGTCAGTGTGAATCTGGACAACACCTGCGTATGCCGACGACGTTGCCTACACCCAGGTACACTGCGCCCCAATTCATGGATGATCTACTGCTCGTAAAGCCGGCCGGCGGTGCCGACGCAGACGAGATCAAAGAAATACTGGAAGAAGTCCACGGCGCCGTGGTCGGTAGGATTGGCGAGGGCGGTAGCATCCTTGTTGTGAAGACAGAAAAGGGCAAGCTGGCCGAAACAGAAAAGCAGCTGGCAAAGGACAAGCACTTCGCCGGGATCCAGCGAAACCACATCTATCGCCCTCAACAATTACAAACAGGGACAAATGACCCGGCTTTCTCTCAGGAGTGGCACCTGACGGCCATGCATATTACGAAGGCGTGGGAATATGCCGTGGGCCAGGGACAGAGGATTGCCATCTTCGATACAGGCTGTTCACCCGTTATCGCCGATCTGAAGGGCCAGGACAAGATTGGCAAGGGTTATGACACCCTGAGCGTACTGTACGCCATGCAGAATGGTGCGATGATGGCTCCGCTTGATTTTGGCCTGTCTGCATACCTGGCTACGGAAGCTGCTCGTAACAACAACAGAGGCAATCCTGGGGACAGCAATGGGCACGGTACAAGGGTTGCAACGGTAGCTGCCGCCAGAGCTGACAATCGCGCCAATACTGCCGGTGTGGCTCCAAACGCCATTATTGAGCCGGTGCTGGTCACGGATCCGATGGGATGCACCGGTGCCAATGATGCGACGATCATAGAAGGACTTTACTTTGCCAAGAAGAACAAAATAAAGATCGTCAACATAAGCTGGGGCAACAGCTTCACCAACTGGGCGGGACACACCCTGCTGTGGGATGAGATCCGCAAGTACCATGACGAGACCGGCGGCCTTGTTTTCCTTTCTGCGGGCAACAATGGATCCAGGGACAGCAACCTGGCGAACGACTACATGGTTGTCGTCTCCGGAGTAGATCGAAGCCTTCAGCTCTCGAAGTCCTCAAATTATGGCAACTCCGTTTATTTCACCGCTCCGAGCGAAGGAATCCTCTGTTCTGACCAGAATGGACAGACGGTAATGGTTGATGGAACTTCATTTGCAGCGCCTATAGTAGCGGGCGTAGCTGCCCTGGTCTGGAGCGCCAACCCGGGGCTGACGAACAAACAGGTACTGGCAATCCTCAAAGCAAGCTGCATAAAGCCCGAAGGTGCCGCTTCCAATCTGAATGGCTGGAACGAATACTACGGCTATGGCATGCCCGACGCCGAGAAGGCCGTTAAATTGGCGACTGGCCGAATGTAACCCCTGCCAGTCCAGCACGGCAGTGGCTAGCCGCCAGCGGCTAGCCGCTGCCCGTTGGGAACGAGTGACGGGTCGCCTCGTAACTGGATTTCTGATGGCGACCTGTCACTTCGATCGGAACGCCAGTGCGCGGTAATCGAGGTCTGACTCGGAGGCTCGGCGTCTTGAGTTCATACAGTAGGCCGGCGAGCTGTTACAGGGTGGTGACAATCCGGTCATCTTGGGGTCACGAGCATTACTTATGCTCAGCCTGTCAGCGCCATGTTCCAGAGGTGGCATGGCAGCCATGGCAAATCAACGACAGGAGACGGTGGAATATGACAGTTGCATTCCGTGCGGACAAGGCAATGACTGATCGTGCTGAGGAACATGCGACCGGCGATGGTGGCGCTGCCAACCGGAAAGCGCCTGAAGTGATGAAAAGGCTCTTCAGCGCCGCGCTTTCGTTGGTGCTGGGCACCGTGGCCCTTGGCTTTACGCCTGCTCAATGCGGACAGGAAAGATATGGGCAGCAGCCGAATGCCCGGGCTGTATCCGTATCCTCCTCCGTCTCCGGCTATCGAAGCAATCTGCTTCTGGTAAGGCCTGCACAAGGTGCAAGTACCGATGAGATCTCCGATGTCCTGGAAGAAGTACACGGGACGGTCGTAGGTAGCATTTTCGAAGGCAGCCGCAAGATTCTCATAATACAGACCGAGGAAGGTAAGCTAGCTGAGACGGAGGCACGCCTGCGCAGGGACAAGCACTTCTCGGGAATTCAGCGCAATCATGTAGGGGTTAGTCAGGGTATCCCGTTCACGATGCCGGCGCGTGATCCGGCCTACTGTCAGGAGTGGCACCTGGGGGCCATGCACGTTCCGCAGGCGTGGCAGCTCGGAGCCAGAGGCGCTGGCATGACCATCGGCGTATTTGATACCGGCTGTTCCTCTGACATAGCCGATCTCAACGGCAAGACCGACAAGGGATGCGATGCTGTCGGCATCATCATGGCGGCCCTACTGGCCGGACCGGTAGGTCTGGCCGCGGCGCGTGAGGTGAATCGAGGAGGTCAGAGCGATTGGAACGGGCACGGAACCGAGGTGGCCACCACAGCTGCTGCCCGATCGGACAACGACGTCAACACCGCGGGCGTAGCGCCAGATGCCAGGATTGCGCCGGTCGTTGCTACCTTGGGGGTGGGATCTGAAGGGGCTTCAGATATCACAATCCTGGAAGGGCTTCAGTATGCCGAAAGGCACGGGATAAAGATAATAAACATCAGCTCTTACCAGCCTGGTGCGCTGAGTTTCGCTAACCGGGATGCGCACTCGCTGCTTCATGATGAGCTCAAGGTCTTTCACGATGTGTATGGCGGTCTTGCCTTCTTTTGTGCCGGCAACTACGGAAGTCGTGACAACAGCCCCCGGAGCCCGTATTTGATCATGGTGTCGGGACTGGCCAAGCAGATGACGCCGGATCCGCGCTCGAACTATGGACCGCCAGTCTGGTTCATCGCTCCCAGCGAGGGAATCCTCTGCTCCGACAAGAGCGGCAAGCAGGTTGCTGCCTATGGTACGTCGTTCGCTGCGCCCATATGTGCGGCGGTGGCAGCGCTAGTCTGGGGAGCCAACCCCGGCTTACGCAATACGCAGGTAGAGCAGATTCTCATAAATAGCTGCACGAAACCAGGCAGCCCGATTTATCATGCCGAATACTACGGCTACGGCATGCCCGACGCCGAGAAGGCCGTCAAGATGGCTCTAGGACTTCAGTAATTGCCACCATACCGGTAGGGGCGAGAATATCATTCGGCAGGGGTGCATTGTGTGCGCCCTGCCGTCGTTCGCTCTGCGCTAGTTCGGCGATCCGGCACCGGCTGGCACATTCTGCTTGCTCCGACAGCTCTGTCACGCCGCGGTCACAAATCTGCCAGCGATTGGTAAGGAGCTCTCCATATGCTTGTGTGTGACGGCAGGCAGTGCCCGGCCGTCGTGACGAAAGGAGGGTTTCGCGATGAAAAAGGTGAGACTTTTACTAGCGACAGCGTTGGCAGCCTTTGCCAGTATGCATCTGACCCTGGCACCGGCAAAGGCGCTTGGGGACGGCTTTACCTACGACTGGATAATCGACATAGAGACCGCGCAGCTCAAGAACTATTTCCAATACAGGGGAGCCGCGTTAAAAGACATAGTCCAGGCCAAGGTAACGTTCAGGCCGGGGGACGCCGCCGACAACCTCAAGTCTACGCGTTACGAGGATTTCTGGTACAGCGAGTTTAAGCCGCTCGGGCTGGAACGGTACAAGACTCTGGACAAGATGGATAGAGAGCATGTTGCCATTCGCATCCGCCCGACCGCAGGAGTGGCATCGGTGAGCGAGGCCTGGGCATCGGCCAATGCTACGCTGAGGCTCATGCTGGATGTCTACAGGCGCGGGAGCATGGTGACGGCAGTGTATGCTCCGGCGCATTCCTTCTCCGCAATCGCCAGTGCATTTCAGCAGCAAGGCTTCTATCCCCTGCCTGAGGTGGCAGCCGACCAGGCAGTCCAGGCCGGGATAAACATTCGCCTGCTCTCGGAACCGGAAGGAATGGCGCAAACGCTGGCGCTCCAGTGATCGCCGCCAGGACGCTGTCGCGTCAGCGCGTGCAGCCGGTCTGTGCATCGCTCGAGTCACAGTACGGTCACAAAGCTGTCAGAGACAGGTCATCAGCCTTTCGTATGCTTGTGCAAGAAGGCAGGATTAGTGCAGCCGAGT
>DATNRD010000374.1:0-4806 GCA_036703665.1 Candidatus Obscuribacterales bacterium | reverse complement strand
GTGTTCAACGGCGGCATCAACATGAGCGTTCTCGATGGCTGGTGGGATGAGGCTTACGATGCCATGGCCGGCTGGGCGATCGGGCACGGCGAGGTTTACACCGATTCTCACTATCAAGACGACGTAGAGTCCAAGGCTCTTTACGATCTGCTGGAAAAGGAGGTGGCGCCTCTCTTTTACGATCGCGGCAAGGACGGGCGCCCGCGCGCATGGATAAGCCGCATGAAGGCAGCCATGCTGGAGATTTGCCCGCGCTTCAACGTAAACCGCATGGTGCGCGAGTACGCCATGCGCAGCTATGTTCCGGCCAGCAACCGTTATGCCGAGTTCCTGTCCGAGAACGCCGCCAAGGCACGCGCGCTTGCCGACTGGAAAAGGCTGCTTTACGAGCGGTGGTCGCAGTTGCGCATCGAGACCGTGGAAGCCAGCACGCCGGCCAAGCTGCAGGTGGGCGATGACATGCGCGTGCGAGCCCGGGTGCGCCTCGGGGATCTCACGCCGGATGATGTGGCCGTGCAGATTTTCCACGGGCCGGTCGATGCGCACGGCAGCATCATCGGCGGCGAGATCGTGCCGATGACACCCAGCCCTCAGAAGGATGGCGAGTCTCACCTCTACAGCGGCGCCATCCGCTATTTCAAGAGCGGATTGCACGGCTTTACCGTGCGCGTGCTGCCGCACCACGACGATTTGGGCTCACCGTTCGAGACCGGACTCATCCTCTGGGCCGACGGGCATTAGGTATAGAATGCCTGACCTGCGCTGGAAATATGTCGCCTGCGATATGGATTTTCATTAAATTCCCTGCCTTCAACGACATATCGCTCTTTGGCGGCGTGGCGGGAGGCGCTTACTGTGATGCGGGGCTGGAGGAGCCGAGCGTCTGGGCGGTGCCGAGCACCTTTACGGTGCCGACCGGGGCGGATGCCTCGACGGCGGGCTTGCTGCCGTTCATGGCATTCAGGAAGGACAGCTTCCTTTTCGTGTCCGCATCGACGATCGAGAGCCAGACGGAGTATTCTCCCGGCTTGAGGGCCTCGGCTCCTTGCGGCATCTTCAACTCTTCATCCCAGCTCACCGGCTTGCCTGCCGGCCACTGATGAGTGGGAACGCTGGGGGTGTGCAGCGACAGCACCACCGGCTTGCCGGAGCTGTCGCGCAGTTCGAGCTGGATTTTGTAGCTCGAGGCCACGTCCTTGTCGAAGGCGCGCATCGGGCGCATCGGGGCGGCAGCCCCCAGATTGGTGAAAGTGAACGAAGCTTTGAGCGGCTCGCCCGGCTTTATCTCGGCCGGGATGGTGACTTTCTGCGAGACAATCTGGTAGCCGATGTGCGCCAGCAGGTGCTGGAAAGAGCGCTTCACTGCCTGGTTGTCGCTGGTCAAGAGCGCGTAAGGAATCTCGGCGAAGCTGATGCCGTCGACCAGCGCATTTTGGGAAAGCTTCTCCAGGTCTTCGGCCTTGATCTCCGGAGCCAGCTGATAGCCGGTCAGCGTGTCGGGATGGAACTTGAGCAGGACCCGGTATTGATCGAAGCCGTGCTTGGCGTTGCGCACGTTCTGCCTCGTCACGTAGATGCGCTGCCCGTACCGGTAAAGCAAATAGTCTGAGATTTCGTCGAGCGCATCCTGCCCGGCACGGCCTCTAATGGGGGCGTCGATGTTGAAGTTCAGTCGCGCCGTTGGAAAGGCTTGCGGGAAGAGGTCCGCCACGTACTTCCAGTGCTCGACGATCTGGCGCTGGCTCAGTCCGTGCTCCTTCTTGAGAGTCTCCTCCAGTCTGGCGCAGGCGTTCTTGGCTTCCTCCGTGCGGTCAGCATCGGCGGCCGCCTCCTTGACCGAACAGGGGATGACGGCGGTGCCTCCGCGTACGCCACCACCGGTGATGCCGATGCTGTGGATTGCCGGGTTTTTGTCGTAGCGCTCACCGAGGTCCTGAATGAAGTTATTCCACTTGGCCAGGTAGTTCGTGTCCCAGAATATCGGCATCGTGTACGACTTGCCGTCGGCGCCGCTGTACGAGATCTTCTTTACCCCGGAATCGAACACCCACGCCGGCGTATCGGACTGCCCGTCCAGATCCATGCCGCAGGTCGAGACGCGCAGGATCAAGCTCTTGTTGCGCTTTTTCAAAGCGTCCAGCAGGTCGTCGACCGGTTTCCAGTTGTACTGCTCTTCGGCGGGCTCCAGGACGCGCCAGGGAATGAGCACGGAAAGTCCGTTCACATCCGGACGCGAGAGCATCTCATCCCACGACTCGGGCTTGTTGAGCTGTTCGGGGGTAAGCAGCACAAAAAAACCGGTCTCCCGGTTGATGACCGGCGGGGCATCAGGCAAATCGCCCACCTTGAAGGACTTCTTCTTGATGATTCTGTCCTGGGATTCGTTGAGGTATGTCTTTTCCGGCAGCGGGCTCAGGTACTGGAGAAGCTCGACAGCCTGGGGCTTGGCGCCGGCTGGAGCGGCCAGCATGGCCGGCAGCAGCAGGAGAGCGAAGACGCCGGCGCTTGCGACGAGCCGGACGCCCGTGCGCCGGGTGGTTGTCACCGGTGATTCAGTCCTCAACACGATATCTCCTCCCCTGGCGCCCGCCGGAGGTCATCGCACTCAGCTGGTACGGCTGCTGTGGGCGGGCGTTGTTGCTTTGTCAATTGCGTACATACTAAACGCATGACAACCCGACCGGCCGTGCTGATTCCTGGTACGCATGGAATTTAAAGATGCTACCATTCCGTGCTGACGACCGGGATCGAGCCACAGGCAAGAGGTTCCTGTTGAGCCTGACCTATCTGGGACATAGCGCCTTCAAATTTGCTCTGCCGGGAGCCTGCCTTTATACGGACCCATACTTTCAGGACCCTGTCGACTGGAGGCGCCTGGAAAAAGGCGACATTGTCCTGTTCAGCCACGGGCACTTCGACCACGGCGTGCTTCTGGCGCCGCAGCTCTGGGAGGCCTGGCAGTGCCAGTTTGTCGCACCGGCGGCACTGGTTAGCTGGATGGCCAGGAAGTACAGGCGAAAAATACCGCTTAAGGCCTTTACCCCGCTGGACCATGGCGAAACTACCAGCCTTAGCGGCATAACCATTACTGCCGTGCCGGCGCACCATCCGCTCACCCGGCTGGGCAAGACAATCCTTGCGCTCTTTGCGCGCAGCTCGGCACCGGGCAATCCAGTCAATGGCTACTACTTCGATGGCTACTACCATTCAGGCGACACGGTCTACACGCCCGCCATTCGGGAGGCGCTCAGGGGGCGGGCGGTGCACACGGCCTGCCTTCCCATAGGCGGCAAGTACAAGGTCGCCTCGCCTCAAGAGGCAATCCGTATTGCCGAGGAGATAGGCGCCCCCAGGCTTGTTCCCATGCACTGGCAGCCGCTTATGGAGCAAGTGCCCTTCCGCTACAAGCCGTCGGATCTGCTGCGCCTGGCCGAGGGCTCGCGCACGGCCGTCAAGATCTGCCCGCTGGCCGTAGGCGAAGTGCTCGAGGGGCCGGAAGTAACGGCACAGGAGCGCCAGTCATAGCGCAGCAAATTCTGGGCTGCTGCGCCGGGCGGTTGGCGCGGATGAGGCGAATATAAAGCTTTCGTATAAGATTATGTAGTGGTACTGGTTGCTTGGCATCATGTAACTAGGTCCAGGGAAGTCGCCACAGCAGACCTGGCGGGGCAGGACTTCGCTGCAGGAACATCAGTATAATCCTGTCCACATGGGCACCATCCGAGCGTAGGCAAGGGGAGTTGCAAGTATGGGTAAGTCAGTAGGCATAGATCTGGGCACCACGAACTCGGTGGTGGCGGTGATGGAAGGCGGCAAGCCGACGGTCATCACCAACGCCGAAGGTGGTCGCACGACGCCCTCTGTTGTGGCGTTTACAAAGTCGGGCGAGCGACTGGTCGGCCAACTGGCTCGACGCCAGGCAGTTCTCAACCCGGAAAACACCGTCTATTCAATCAAGCGCTTCATCGGCCGTCGTTTCAGCGAGGTGGAATCGGAGCGCAAGATTGTCTCTTACAAGGTAAAGGAAGGCGGCGACGGCGGCTGCAAAGTTCTCATCCAGGGCAAGGAGTACACGCCGGAAGAGATCTCCGCCATGATCCTCCGCAAGCTCAAGGACGATGCTGAAAAATACCTGGGCGAGAAGGTCACCAGCGCCGTCATTACCGTGCCGGCTTACTTCAACGACTCGCAGCGCCAATCGACCAAGAACGCCGGCACCATCGCCGGGCTGGAAGTTCTTAGGATCATCAACGAGCCGACAGCAGCTGCGCTTGCCTACGGTCTGGATAAAAAGGCCAACGAAACCATTCTCGTATTCGACCTTGGCGGCGGCACGTTCGATGTTTCCATCCTGGAGGTGGGCGACGGCGTGTTCGAGGTCAAGTCGACCTCCGGTGACACCCACCTGGGCGGCGACGATTTCGACCACTGCGTGGTCGACTGGGTAGCCGACGAGTTCATGAAGCTCGAGGGGATTGACCTGCGCAAAGACCGCCAGGCCCTGCAGCGGCTCACGGAAGCAGCGGAAAAGGCCAAGATCGAGCTCTCGGCTGTGACGGAGACGAACATATCTCTACCGTTCATCACCGCCGACGCCACCGGGCCCAAGCACCTGGAGATGAAGCTCACGCGCGCTCGCTTCAACGAGCTGACCCGCCATCTGGTGGAGCGTTGCCGCCGCCCCATGGAGCAGGCGCTCGCCGACGCCAAGCTCACCTACGAGAATCTCGACGAGGTCGTCCTGGTGGGTGGCTCCACGCGCATCCCGGCGGTGCAAGAGCTGGTTAAGAGCCTGACCGGCGGTAA
>DATNRD010000373.1:0-6651 GCA_036703665.1 Candidatus Obscuribacterales bacterium | reverse complement strand
AGTGAACATGCAGCTCCCCCCACCAGGATGCTACGAGAAATATCTGGCGGTGATAAAGGACGCATCCAGGCGCTGGAACTGCCCAGTAGTCGACCTGAATGCCGGCGGGCGGTTCGGAACCGCCGACTTTTACGACACCGTGCACATGAACAGCCGCGGTGGCAGGAAGCTGCTTGACGCCATAGTCGCCGAAATTGCCAGCAATCGTGGCCTGTCCGCCCAACTCACCGGCCCACGACCGGCTGCGGCACTGCTTGCCACGTCGCAGAACAGCCCCCAGTAGCCTTAGATGAGCGAGGACGGAATCAAACCCTGGTTCGACCGGCAACTAGCGCTGACGGCAGACTTGCTCTCGCCGGTCGGCCCCGGTGTTTTGATCTGGTCTTCGCTTGCTGTGTCGATCTTAGCCGGTGCGTTCCTCGGGTTGTGTGCAGATCGCCCCTGGCTTGCGGCGGCGGCGATACCGCTGCTGATGGCACGCCTTCTGCTCGGCCCGCTGTCGCACCGGGTCGCCTTATCGACAAGCAAGGCCGGCGCGTCTTTCGAGCTTATGACCGAGATGAGCGACCGTATGGCCGACATCGCACTCTTTTTGGGATTGACCTTTTCCCCTCTGGTGGACAAAGTGCTGGGCTTGCTTGCCATCATCTGCATCCTCATGGTGAGCTTCGTAGGCGTTCTCGGAAAGGCTGTCGGAACCGAGCGGATTCGGGCAGGCATACTGGGCAGAAACGAGCGAATGATGTTCCTCATGGTGGCGTGCCTCGCCTGGAGTTTAGTCCCGCAGTTCGACTTTCGCGGCTACACTGTATTCGGCATACTCCTGCTGTTGTTCATTCCGCTGGCTTCGCTCACGCTGCTGCAGCGTCTGGACCGCATACTGTCCCTGCTGGCGGGAAAGAGCCGATGAATTCGTGCTTGCGAACCGCATTTTCACACGCCCTGCCGGCCGTTGTGCGGCATGTTCTGCTAGCCTCTGTGCAGGAATTCACGTTCGACTCAACTGATCCTCATCGAAAACCTTGAGGAGCTTCTCCTGAGCGCCACCGCCCACCATCCCGCACGGAAGGATGCCACGCATGACTGAAAGAAAAGCCCTGGTGGTGGAAGACGAACCCAACATCCGCTACCTCATTCAGTGCTCCCTGGAGGATTTCGGCGGTTGGCAGGTGCTGAGCGCCGCCTCCGGAGAGGAAGCCTTGACCATGGCCTCCCGGGAGCATCCGGACGTAATCCTCCTGGATATAATGCTGCCGGGGATGGACGGACCCACCATATACTCTCGCTTGATGGCAGACAGCGAATGTGCTGCCATTCCCGTCATTTTCATGACGGCAAAAGCGCAGATGCACGAGGTGGAGCGATACCTCGCCCTGGGAGCCAGCGGCGTGATCACCAAGCCATTTGACCCCCTCCGGCTATCGGAAAGGATTTTGGAACTCATCGAACCCAAAAATCATCCCGCGGTATAGTCAGCTCTACGCCGATCGATTGACGTAATTGTTGCCCCCTCGTGCTTGCATTAAAGTGACGTATCAGGGAGTCATCTTAGTGTGGTTCGGGGAACACTGGACGCTAAAATTCCGCATCTGGCTGGCCTTTGCTTTAACCGTGCTGCTTCTCGGGCTGACCTGGTTCTCCTCACTAAGTTATTTCACAGACTTGATTCGGGCCAGCAAGTGGGTCGATCACACGCAAAAGGTCTTGATTGGGTTGGAGGCAACGTCTGCTTCGATAAGAGAGGCCGAGTCGTATGCCAGAGGGTACATAATCCTCGGCAATGAGGTGCTTTTGCGGCAGTATATTGCTGCTAAAGAAGGGGTAAGGTTTAACTACCGCAAGCTCGCCGGGCTAGTCGCCGAGGAAAGGGAGCAACGCCTTGATCTGCCGGCTCTGCATGCCAAAGTGCAGCAAAAGGTCGACTTTATGGATTCTTATACGCACCTGAGGCGGGAGAAGGGAGCGGCCGCAGCCACAGTGCTCATGAGAACGGGCACCGGCATTCGACTAACCAATGAGATCGAGGAGCTCCTGGAGACCATGAAAGAAAGGGAATCCTTGCTACTTGCCCACCAATTGAGCAATTTGAAACAGTCCGGCCGCAAAGTGATGCTGACCCTGACGCTGCTGGGGCTTCTGGCTTTCGCCACGCTGTCATCGGCATTTTTCTTCACTCACAAGTATATGAACGAGCGAAGAAGAGCGGAGCGCGCTGCCGTCAGGCGGGCCGAGCAGCTTGCCCTATCATCCGACATCGGGGCAATCATGACTGGCGCGGATTCGCTGCAGCAACTGCTGCAGAGTTGCACGGAAACGGTAGTGAAGCATCTACACGCAGCCTTTGCGCGCATCTGGATACTGAATTCGCAGACTCATATGCTCGAGCTGAAAGCCAGTGCGGGAACGTACACCCACCTTGACGGGCGGCACAGCCAGATCCCGGTCGGACAGTTGAAGATTGGGCAGATAGCCCTGGAGAAACGTGCGCTGGTGACAGAAAATGTGCAGGAAGATGCCAAAATCGCGGACAAGAACTGGGCTCGAGAACAGGGCATAGTGTCATTTGCCGGGCAGCCTTTGCTCATTGCCGGCGAGCTGGTCGGTGTTCTCGGTGTCTTCTCGAGAAATCCTTTGCCTGACGACGTGTTGTTATTGCTGGCGGCAGTAGCGGACAACATCGCCGTGGGCATCGAACATAGAAATGCCGAGGAGCTGCGCCATCAAGCGGAAAGGCGGTTCCGGGCGATATTCGAGCAGACCTTCGAGTTTCTCGGATTGCTGTTGCCCGATGGCACCTTGATAGAGGCCAACAGGGCAGCACTGGAATTCATTGGTGTCCAAGCCGCAGATGTAGTGGGCAGACCATTCTGGGAGACACCCTGGTGGGCCCACTCGGCGGAATTGCAGGAGCGACTCAAAGACGCTATTCGGAGGGCTGCCGCCGGAGAATTCGTACGAATGGAGGCCGATCATACCGGCCCCAAGGGAAAAATCGATGTGGACTTCTCGCTGGCCCCTATCAAAGACGAGGACGGCAGGGTTGTTCTGCTCATACCGGAGGCAAGAGACATCACGGATCGAATCGAGGCGGAAAGGAGGGTCAGCGACTTCTATTCGACCATCTCCCATGAACTCAGGACGCCTCTTACGTCGATTCGCGCTGCTCTCGGCCTTCTGGAAGCCGGAGCAACGATGAGGCTTCCAGAAAAGGATGTGAAATTGCTGACCATTGCCCGGGGAGAGACCGATCGCCTTATTCGACTGGTCAATGACATTCTGGATCTGCGCAAAATTCAGTCCGGAAAGGTCGAACTGAGGACCGCATGCTGCCAGTCCGGCGATCTGGTGGACAGGACAATCGACATCGCCAGCGGTATGGCAGAGGAATGCAATCTCCACCTCATTGATGACGTGCGCGTTGCGCAGCAACTGGAGTGCGACCCGGACCGCATCATTCAGGTATTGACCAATCTCGTGTCGAATGCCATCAAGTTTTCCCCTTCAGGCGCCGAAATTCTTGTCTCGACCGAAGTCGCCGGTCCGGACAACCTTAGATTCACTGTTACCGACAGGGGACCGGGAATCCCACCAGAGCAGGGGCACAAGCTGTTTGTCCCATTTCAGCAACTGGACTCCTCGAACGCTCGCAGAAACGGGGGGTCGGGATTAGGTCTGTCTATCTCAAAGCTAATTGTCGAACAACACCACGGCCAGATCGGCTTCCAGAACATGCCGGAAGGAGGCTGCCAATTATGGTTTGAACTGCCCTTGCACCAATCAGCCACGCCGGTTGCCCCCTGAGCCGCTGACTAGAGGTGGCGGCACGAAGGGAACGCTCGGCCGATTGGTCGATGTGGCCACTCTATGCTTCTGTTATGTTCACTGTGTAACGCCTTGCTGGGTGCACACCCGATGCCTAAGGTCCTGATAGTCGAAGACGAATACAACATCGCCTACGTCCTTAAAATGCAGCTCGAGCAGGAGCACATGCTTGTGGATGTGGTTTATAAGGGCAACGAGGCTTTGAACCGTTTGAGGGTGCAACCATACGATCTCATCATTCTGGATTGGATCCTCCCCGACATACCCGGACTGGAGGTATGTAGGCAATACCGTAGCAGGGGAGGCAACAGTCCCATCCTCATGCTTACGGGCAAGGGCTCGATTGAGGAAAAGGCAGCCGGCCTGGACGCCGGCGCCGACGATTACTTGCCGAAGCCGTTCCACCCGACCGAGTTAATGGCGCGCATTCGCGCCTTGCTGAGGCGGCCAGCGGCTATGGCACCGCAGGTCCTCCGTGTGCGTGACCTCGAGCTGGACGCCAGTACCCTGCAAGTGACCAGAGCAGGGTGTCAAATCGAACTTACGCCTAAGGAGATGCGGATCCTGGAGCTGCTGATGCGAAATCCCAACAAGAGTTTCACGCCGAATGCTATCCTTGCCCGGGCCTGGGGCTCCGAAGCGCTGTCGTCGGTTGAAACCGTGCGCACCCATGTGAAAACCCTGCGCAGGAAGCTGGGAGACTCCGAGGAGAACCCGCTTATAAGGACGGCGCGGGGGCTTGGCTATCGGCTGGTGAGCAATTCCAGCGAGGCTGATCGCAGCGAGGTTCCGTCCAGGTTCTTTACGTAGATTTCACCGTAGCTTCACGCACAATACCGCTTCGATTCAGGGGCGCTTCAGATTCGCCGATTAGACTCCGAGTGTCGGAAGAGTGAACGCGCAGGTCGTCTCGAGCGCCGCACCGGTCTTGAGAACCGGCGTTGAGCGGTCATGCCGGCCAGAGTGGAAGATGTTCTGGTAACCTATGTCCAGGATTTCATGCTCGGCTCAATCAGTGCCACAGGCTGCCTGAACAGTTCCAGCGTTGTTTTGGCTGAGCCGTATAAGTCGATGCACTGGACTACGAAGGAGTCAACAACCATGGCCCGCGTGCACAATCTACAGGAGCTCTTCCTGAGCGCCGCCGCCCAGCATCCCGACCGGACCGCGTTCAGGCACATAAAAGGAATGCGCGCTCGCGAGCTGGCTTACAAGCACCTGGCAAGAATGACTTATGAGGGAGCCCAGAGCTTGTGGTTGCGCGGCGTCCGTCGGGGGCACCGCGTCGGCCTGTTCGCCGAAAACTCGCCCGACTGGGTGCTGGCGGCCATATCCGTCTTCCGGCTGGGCGGTGTGCTTGTCCCGATCGATGCCGTGTGGGATCCCGACCAAGTTGCCAAGCTCGCCGACCAGTTCGATATCAAGCTGCTGATTGCCGGAAGCAGGCAGTACACGAGGCTCGCGGAACGCTTGCCGGCATCCAAACTCGTCTTGATCGACGAGCACTCATGGCTACGCGCTCCCGATGGCGCCGGGGATTCTCGTGTGGCGCAACTTCACCCGGCACAAGCCTCCGATGCGGCCGTCGTGGCATTTACGGCAGGTGTAGCAGGCAGATCGAAGCCCGTGGTGCTGACGCACGAGAACCTTACTTCCACCATCCTCGCCTGCGCGAAAGCCCTTCCCTTCGACCGCGGGGACGAAGTTGTTTCCACACTGCCACTGTCGAACATGCTCGGCTTCACGGTCGGTCTGGCGGTGCCCTTCCTGAAGGGCGCCACAATGGTGTTCAGCAAAGCGGACAGCGCTACCGAAATCAAGGGCATGATGGGAACAGCCGGACCTACGGTTCTCGTTGGCCAGGCACCGATCTTCCAATCCATGTTGGCTGAGCTGGAGAGCGAAGCGGCTCGCCTGCCCAGAGCAGCTCGGCTGGCGCTGGGCGCGTGCCGCCAGGCAGCCATGGCAGTAAAGCGCGCAACAGTTTATTCTCATGAGCACCGATCAATTGCCTGGCTCGCAGGCAAGGTCGTTTCGGTAGGAAGCCGTTTCTCACCACAGCTGTCCACCATCCGGCGCTTCTCCTGCGTGGCGAGCCGGTTGAGTAGGCTGCCGGCGCATCTCAACAGGGAGCTGCTCGATAGCCTCGAATCGTTCGGCGACCCCATCAAGTGCTGGATCTCCTGCGACCAACCAGCATCTCCGGAACTGGTGGCAGCTGTCGAGTCCTTCGGCATTCCGTTTATCAACGTCTACGGTATAACGGAAGCATCCGGTCCGGTGTCCGTGCGTCCACCCTTCGAACCCTGGTGCGATGCCTTTCCGCAGCAGCTCGAGGGCGTCGACATTAGAGTCGAAAGCACCACCATCGGTGGCGTCGGCGAAATCCTGATACGGTCCCCCGGCGTTGCGCAGTTCTACTGTACGACCGATGGCTCGCCCTCCCCTGTGACAGTCGATGGTTGGCTGCACACGGGCGACGTCGGCTTGTTCGACCCGGACAATGGTTTGTTCTTGCGCGGGAACCAGGCCGAGCAGCTGCTGACCCGGTCAGGAACGGGGTTGGACCCTCTCCGGCTGGAGAAGGCTTTGACTGCCTGTCCGGCGGTTTACGAGGCCTGCGTCTTTGTGAGGGTGGGCAAGTCGGGCCGGGAATTGTGCGCCGCAGTCGTCTCTTCACCATTGCTTCGCTCGGTGCCTAACAGGCACGAGTTCATCGCCCGCGAGCTTGCCGAGGCGCTGGAGTCGCTGCCCGAGAGCGAGCGCCTGTCTGAGTTTCAGGTCTGGGACGAGCCGCTGCCGCGCACCGGTACCGGCAAGCTGCGGCGG
>DATNRD010000372.1:0-2858 GCA_036703665.1 Candidatus Obscuribacterales bacterium | reverse complement strand
GCGATCTTGCGCGGGCACATGCCGGCCAGCGCCGCGGCCAGGTCGATCTGCCCGTGGTTCTTCAGCGCCCGAAACGTAAGCAAGATGACGTTCTTACCTCGGCAGGACTCAGCTTGCCACCGAATCTCGCTTTCTCCCGGGTCCAGAGGGTACCGCTGTTCTGCGATCCTGGCCGCGGGCGCCAGCGGCGCCAGATAGCGAGCTAGTGATAGCGGAAAGACCGGGTGCTGCGGCACCACCACTGTCCATGCCTCCGCGCCCAGGTCGGGCACCGACCCGCGCAAGGCAGCCACTGCTGAAAGCGACGCAGCAAGGGCCGCTTCGTAACCGTGCTCGACCGATTCAGTGAGCAGAGTCAGGCGCTCCGGCAGATCGGCCCTCTCGAGTTTGCCGGCAGCGGGCAGGAAATGCAGGGCGAGCGCGATGCGTTCGCTCGACTTGCGCACAAGCGATTCGTGAATGCGTCCGCACTCGATCGCTTGCACAAGCGCTTCGTGCGCGGTCCTGACCGCCTCCAGATCCCCGCATACGAGCAGCAGATCAGCTCCTGCCAGGACGGCCTTGACCGCCGCTTCCCCCAGCCCCCATCTGCCGGTTATGCCTTCCATGAGCAGATCGTCGGTGACCACCACCCCCTCAAAACCGAGATAGTGCCTGAGCAGTCCGCTGGTTACCCGGGGGGAGAGGCTGGCCGGAAGCTCTTCGTGGTCTACAGCCGGCAGCCAGATGTGCCCGGTGAGCACCGCCGGGAGGTGTTGCAGGCAGCCCCTGAAGGGCACGAGTTCTCTTTGCCAGAGCGTGCGGGCGTCGGATCTGCCTACGGCCAGGCGCAGATGCGAGTCCTCGAGCGTGTCTCCGTGTCCGGGAAAGTGCTTGCCGACTGCCATGATGCCGGCGTCGCGGAAGGCTCGCGTGGCCGCCAGTCCGAACTCGCGTACCAGGCGGGGATCGCTGCCAAACGAGCGTGTGCCGATTACGGGATTGAGGGCGTTGCTGAGCACGTCGAGCACCGGCGCCAGCAGGCAATTGATGCCCAGCAGCTGCAACTGCCGGGCGTTCAACGCGCATATAGCGCGCACTTGCTCCAGACTTCCCCCGGCGGCCAGCGCCATGGCCGCCGGCAGCGGCGTCAGGACCTTATCGAACCGTTGTACCGCCCCGCCTTCCTGATCTACAGCTATAAGCGGCTCATGGCATGAATGCTCGCGTATGGCTGCAACAAAGCCGGCGAGCTGCTCCCGGCTTTCCACGTTCTGCTTGAAGATTGTGATACCGCCCATGATGCCCTGACGCAGGGCATCGATTTCCGCGCTGTCGAGCTTGGTCCCGGCGACTTTGCCGACTATCAAGCGTCCTGCCGCTCGGCTCAGAGTCTGCCGGTCAGTCACGTCTGGGCAGCCCCAAAGTGTCGATCAGGCAGTGAACGTCCACCGGGCGCATTCTGCCTTTGACGCTCACCTGCCCCATCTCTACGAACCTGAACCTGTCCTTGACCAGGCTGTACGTGGGGCCATCGACCAGTATGCTGCTGGGAGTGGTGTCGTCTATGAGCTTTTCGATGCGGAAAGCCAGGTTGGCGGTGTCGCCCAAAAGAGCCGGGTTGGCCTCCTTGTGCCCGAGGGCGCCGGCTGCGACAGGACCGGTCGCCAGTGCCAGGTCGACTCTCAACGGATGATCTTTGAACGGCCAGAATTCCTGGTTACCCGCCAGCACCTTGACCAGCGATCGCAAACGCACTGCCGTGTGGCAGGCCTGCCCGGCCTGGGCGCCCGGGGCTCCTTCCTCCTCCTGCCAGTAAGCCATGATGGCGTCGCCCATGATCTTTTCCAGCTGCCCGTTGTTGTTGGCTATCTCCTCGTTGAGAGCCTCAAAGACGAGCTGAGCGGCCTGCATCACTACCTCCGGCTGCCCGGCGTGTCTTTCCATCAGTGTCGTGAAGCCTTTGATGTCGCCCACCAGAATGGTGGCGTTTAAAAGCTGAATTCTCAGGTGGGTCTTCTCGTGCGACTCCTCTGCCGGCTCGACCGGCGGCGGTGCCGCTTGCTCGGGCAGGTTGACTACGAGATCCACCTGGGCGATTTTTATCCGGTCGCCGCTGCGCAAAACGTACTCGCGTCCTGCCACCAGGCGTTCGCCATTGAGGCGCGTGCCGTTGGTGCTGCCCGAGTCCCGGATGGTCCAGCCTTCCGGAGAATGGCGGATCTCGGCGTGCTGGCTGGAGACCTCCGGCACCGGGATGACCAGTTTTTCTCGTCCTGACGGGTCAGGCTTGCGCCCAATGGAAAGATGCCCGCCTTCCTTGAGCTCTACTGTGTAACTTTCCGGTGTGTCCGGATAAACGGTTATGGAGCCGGATGCCATCTCAATGCTTCAAACCAGGCCGGACCGAGGAGGTGATGAGTACCTGCCGCCACAGGACGCATTCAATTATAGCTACCGTTTGCCGCCGGTGCCTTGTCCCCCGGGCGACGCGCCGGTAATGCTGCGGCCATTCCGCCAGCCATAAGGCCAGTCGCGAGCCGCAGCGCTATGTCAGGCGGTTACCGCCTCCCCCAGGGCGAGCTTCAACTCCGCAACTTTATCGGTGCGCTCCCAGGGCAGGTCCAGGTCTGGCCGCCCGAAGTGCCCGTATGCAGCCACCAGCTGGTAGAATCGCCCCTTGCGTTCCCTGGGCAGGCCGCAGAGATTCAACTGGGCGATAATGGCAGCCGGGCGCAGGTCGAAGGTGGACTCGACCAGGTCGGTAATCCTGTCATCGGATAGTTTGCCGGTTCCGAAGGTGGTTACGTGCACGGATATCGGGCGGGCTACACCTATGGCGTAGGCAATCTGCACCTCACAGCGGCGGGCAAGACCGG
>DATNRD010000371.1:0-3914 GCA_036703665.1 Candidatus Obscuribacterales bacterium | reverse complement strand
ACCTGGGGGCGTGGGCGTCCCGCCCGCTCCGGTGCCGGCTGGAAGCCGGCTCTCCGTGGGCAATGGTTAGACTGCGCCAGCGAGGTGTGCCACTACAAATGGTGGCAGCGGCCATCGACTTCCTGCCAGTCGATGTTGTTGAAGAAGGCTTCGATGTACGCTCTGGCGTCGGCTCCGTAGTCCAATTGGTAGGAGTGTTCGTACATGTCCATAACCAGAAGCGGCACGCCCCAGGCCAGGTTGACCAGGTGGTCCGAGCTCCAGATGTTGAGCACCTGCCGGTCGCGAGGGCACCAGGCCAGAACCACCCACCCGGAGCCACCCGACAGCGACTGGCCGGTCAGCTTGAAATCGTGCTGCCAGCGTTCGCTGGAGCCATAGCTCTGCTTGATGAGCTGCCCGATTTTGCCGGCCGGGCTGCCGCCGCTGCCGCCCAGCGCCGCGAAGTACAGCTCGTGCAGGATCATGGAGTTCATGGCGCGCGCTTCTTCACGCTTGAGCGCGCCCATAAGATATGCTGGTGCATCGGCAGGGAGCAGCCCGAGCTGCTTTTGAATTTCATTCAGGCGCTTGACGGCTCCGCCGTAGTTGTTCTGGTGATGGGAGAGGATCAGCCGCTGGCTTATGCCGCGCAGCTTGTCCGGCTTGAACGGCAGCGGCTTGACCTCGAAGCGTCCCCTGTAGGCTGTCGGCGGGCCGGACGCCGCTTCCGCGGCAGCACGGGACCGGTGCTCGTCGGCAGCCAGGAGGCCGTTTGCTGCTAACAACCCGCCGCCGGCAAGGGCTGCCGCGCCCAGAAGCTCCCGTCTTGTAAGCTTAGCCGTCATTGCGAAAAACTGGCACGGGGCAGAATCGAACTGCCGACAACGCGGTTATGAGTCGCGTGCTCTAACCAACTGAGCTACCGTGCCGCGCAAGTTTGATTATCCTGGCCGCCGCTGAAGTGTGTCAAGCTCAGAAACTTGCTGTTGGAAGCCTAGCTGCAATGCCGTTCAGATGACGGGCAACGCGATCCCTGGGAGCGGCATCCTCTGGGCGGCTTGCCCGGATCAACCGTCGCTGCCGCAGCCGCAGCCGCAACCGGTAAGATGATGCCCCTGCCGATGTCATGTCACGGTCTTCGGCAAGGTCAGTTGCCTCGTTCTTCTGTCATTCTGAGGAGCCCCATTCCTTGTCTGTCATTCTGAGGGAGCGCAGCGACCGAAGAATCTCGGCCCGTTAAGCCGAAGCTTCGCGACTAACGGCCGAGATTCTTCGCGGAGTTTATCCTGAGCGAGCGATGCGACCGAGGGACCTGAATGACGGTGAGGGGGGCGACATAAACTGCGGATATTAATTCGGCAGCAGCAGCGAGATGCCGGTGCTCCCGGGATCAAGGCACAGTGTTGCGTCGGACAACTTGCCCGGGCCGCTAACTGAATGGCACTGAGCCTAGCATGAGTTGACAAGGCATGTGGCGGGGTTGTCATCTTATGCGAGTCCTTCCCGTATAGATAGAGCGATGCCAGGCAGTAGTGGTGGCTGTGTAATGTCCATTGTGCCGGGGAGTGGCGCAGGTGAAGGTGCTACCATACTAGGCACGGTGCGAGGATGTGAATCGTGATCGTCTTCGAGATGGCGCTCCTGATAACGGCAGGCGTTGTGACCGTGGTCACCATCGCTGCTATGGGCAGGCCGCTGGCCGAGGCGTACGCCGAGAAGCTGAAGGCCCGCTACAAGGAGCTGGAATCGGATGTGGAGGCGAACTTGAAATCCCGTCTGGGTGCTCTTGAAGAAGAGGTCAGCGACCTCAAGCGGCAGGTGACCCAAATTCAGGAGACCAGCGAGTTCACAACCAAGCTCCTGGAGAGCCAGAGGCTGCGGCTCACCGAGATCGAGGAAAAGCAGGAGCAATAAGCAGGCAAGTCATGGAATTTCTCTGGTTGGTTTTGGCTGTTGCAGGACTGTGCGTCTTTGCTGCCTCGAAGAATGTCGGCGCCAGGGTAGGCGGACTCTTTTGCGCTTCCGTCTTTGGTCTGCTGTGGCTGTTTACTGCCTGCGCGATCATTATTCCGCCCGGACACGCCGGTGTAGTCTTCAACCGCATGACCGGTATCGAAAGAGGCGTGCTGCGCGAGGGCTTCCACATCATCGTGCCGTTCCTGCAAACCGTTTACGATCATGACGTTCGTACGCAGAGCGAGTCATTCGAAGGTGAGGAAGCGGTCAGCTCAGACCAGCAGGTGGTTCACACAGACGTCACCGTCAACTTCCACCCGCGGGTCGAGGAGCTGCCGCTGCTCTACCAGGAGGTTGGTTTCGACTACACCCGCAAGATCGTCACGCCGGTTGTAAGGGAGGCATTGAAAGCGGAGGTCGCTAAGCATCCGGTTGACAAGCTTCTGGCCAATCGCGAGCAGGTGAGCCAGTCCATAAGAGACTACGTTTCGCACAAGCTGGGCGAGAGGCACATTGACATGGAGCTTATTTCGCTGACCAACCTGAAGTTCTCCTCCGAATATCAGGCGGCAGTGGAGGCAAAGCAGGTGGCGCTGCAGCAGGCGGAGGCCAAGCGCAACGAGCTGCAGAAAGCCAAGGTGGAGGCCGACATCACCAGAACGCAAGCCGATGCGGAGGCGTACAAGATCACGGCCACGAACAAGGCCCTGGGCTCCAGCCCGGAGTACATCAAGCTCGAGGCGATAAGAAAGATCAACCCTAATGCCCAGATAATCTATGTGCCGCACGGCGGCTCCATTCTCATCCCAGGCGGGCTCACAGGGGAGAAGAGGTAGAGCAAGCCTTTGTCGACCGGTACCAGTCGACAAAGCGCCGGATGCCGTCCTCGAAGGAGACACGCGGTGCATAGCCAAGTGCCCTCTGTGCTTTTTCGGTATCGGCGTAGGTGTAAGGCATTTCGCCCGGCGGCATCGGCTGGTGGATAAGATTGGCCTTTTTTCCCAGCGCCGCTTCCAGGCAGCGGATCATGTCAGCAAGGACAACTGGATCGGAGCGACCCAGGTTGATGATGTCGTACCCGGGCAGGTCGTACGTCATGGCGGCAAGCACGCCGGCAACGATATCGGAGACGTACGTATAATCGCGCCTGCTGGTGCCGTCTCCGAAAACCTCCACGGGCTGCCCGGCGTCGATCAGCTTGCAGAACTTATGAATGGCCAGATCCGGACGCTGTCGCGGTCCGAAAACAGTGAAGAACCTCAGGCAAGCGACCGCCAGCCCGGCGACGTTGTGGGCCGCATAGCAAAGCGCCTCGCCGGCTACCTTGGATGCCGCGTACGGCGACAGCGGCTGGTCGGTCCGGTCGCTCTCCCGGAAGCACTCGCCGGAGCGCTTCCCGTACACGGAGCTCGATGAGCCGAAGACGAGTCGCGTGCCCGGCGAGCACGACATGATTCTGTCAAGCAGCCGCTGAGTTCCCACGACATTGACGTCCATGTAGTAAGCCGGCTCGCTAAGCGACGGGCGCACGCCGGCCATGGCTGCCAGGTGGACGACCACGTCGAATTCGCCGTGCTCGAAAACTTTGTCCAGAGTGCGCTCGTCTCGCAAATCGCCCTCGATCAACAGATACAGAGGGTTGTCCAGGTGTCCGCTGACGTTCCTTCGCTTGACCTCGGGATCGTAAAAGCGGTTGAAATTGTCGAGCACGACGACACGGTCACCCAGCTCCAGCAAGCGATCAGTAAGATGGCTGCCGATGAAGCCAGCGCCGCCGGTCACCAGGACCTTGCGCTCGCCTGCTTTTTGCTGGACCGTCACGTCTTAGCCTGCCCCTAGTTCCTGGAGTCGAGGGCCTTCTGGACGAAGGTCGTAAAGAGGCGCTCGTTGCCGGCAAAGTCACGTTCCGGATGCCACTGCACGCCCACGGTGAAGTGGCGGTTTTCCATCTCCACCGCCTCGATGATCCCGTCCTC
>DATNRD010000370.1:0-9153 GCA_036703665.1 Candidatus Obscuribacterales bacterium | reverse complement strand
GATGCGCCCTTTGATACGACCCGCCTCGGCCTGTGATGCTGCCAGAATTACGGTGCCAGAGGCAAGGGTGACGGCCAGTGCGAATGAGAGTGCTTTTCTCATGGTTTAACCTCATCTTGAAGTGGGGGTTTCTGCAACCGGTTACACCCCTTCTAACGTTCAAACCACGTCAAGAGTTCAATCCCGAACCTTAAACCTTGGTCACCCAATCATCGCACGGCCGACCCCGCAAGCACATACAATGAAGCAGGAACCTTCGTGGTCCCGCCGCGTCTTGCGGCTTATTCCGGTGGTTCAGATGCAAATTCGGGGAGCACGCCTCTTGCACAGAGCAATCTCTGCAGTCATTGCCCTCGCTTTGTGCCTCGGCATGAGCGCTTCCGTCGGCGTCGCCTCCGACTGGGCCGAGGACGAATCAGGCGCCCGGCAGCAGACTATTCCACGTCCTGCGCCCCCGTTTCAGAAACGCAACTGGCAAGACGAGACCGAAGACAAGGCACCGGAAAGGGCGGCTTTTTATGTATCCCCTCCGCCGGCAGGCAACAGCGGGGGAAAGCCCAAGCTGGAAGCCAACATCAGCAAATGGGGAGCCGCCGGTTCTGCGGACAGCAACCGCCTGGACGCATCTGTGCAAGACGGCTACTCCTCGCCCGACCGGCGAGGCGGTCCGCTAAACGGGCTGGTAGACTCGCTCTTCAACCAGGATCAGCCGTTTGTCATGCCGAAGGCTCGCTCCGTTCCACCGACTGTGTTCCGCGGCTTCATCGAGCGCACGCACCCCCGCTTCGCCCTGTCTACAGGCACGCTCGCCCGCGACCGGCTGGTCGAGGTCAAAGGCGCCTGGGACGACTCCTCGCGCACGCTTCGCTCCCTGGGAATTCCGCACACACGCATTCGCGCCGGCAAGCTGAGGGAATGGCCGCTGGACGGGGTGGACGTCCTTGTCGTCAACTGCGCCGGTGACGTTCCGCGCGAAGCCTGGCAGCGCGTCCGCGATTTCGTCTCGCGGGGCGGCTTTCTGCTTACCACCGATTGGGCACTGGATGGGCTGGTCAAACGCGCATTTCCCGGCTATATCGACTGGAACGGCGGCAAAACCGGCGGCAAGGTCGTGGACGCCGTGGTCATCGACCCCGACCCGGTTCTGACAAAAGGCGTGGCGCGACGCGCCGGATGGAAGCTGGACGAAGGCAGCCAAACGGTGAGGATCATGAATCCCGGCAAGGTGCAGGTGCTGGTGCGCAGCCGGCAGCTGGCCACCAACGGTGACGATCCCGACCGGTTGGGAATCCTGGCCTGCGCCTTCAAGTTCGGGCGTGGTCAAGTTCTTCACCTGGTCGGGCATTTCGACAACAATTCCGGGCTGGCTTTTGTCAACGCGCTGCCCGACCCCGCCCCAGGTATAGGCATCAGCATCCGGCAGGCGATCGCCACCAACTTCGTGGTGGCGGGATTAAGCGGCTCCTCCGCGCGTTAAGGCCGCTCGGCAGCGGACGGCTCCTCGCAGTCCTTGCCTCGCTCCTGCTTGTCACTCACCATCCGTCGCCTTCCTCACGTTGATGAGGTCAGCCGCTCGGATTTCGGTAGTGATCAGGAACGGGTCCAGCCGGCCGAATGGTGCTGAGCTGAATTCTCAGATCCCACGTGACCACATCTCGAGCATGAAATGCAACCCTAGAGACGGCGAGTAGGTCGAACCAGATGGTCAATTATGCCCTTGAGGTTAGCAACGTTTGCTAGCGAGTGGGCCTTATTGATATCGATCTACCCATTAGCGATGCCCTCTCTTACTCCCCTGATAATGTCATTGGTCTGAATAGTCTTTGACGGGCCACGCCGAGCCATGAGGTGGGCAAGTCCGACAAGCTTTTCGCATGTCGGCACCAATAGATTTCGATGAGACCTATTCACTGTTTGGTCGGGGGTGTCACCCTCGGTAGCGCCAATTTCAATTTCGAGTTCCAGCACATCTTCCTCATCGATGACAACGTACTCAAATTTGTCCAGTCTTTGTCGGTTGGCTGCGAGAGCGAAGGCGATTCTTTCCAGGTTGCCGCCCCCCTCCTCCAAGGCAAAGAACGAGAGGGTATCGTCATTCGTTCGAAGGTCTTGCAGAACCCTTGGAGAAAGGCTTCCTCCTCTGAGTGCGCTTACCCAGTATATGTTGTTGACTTGGCGGAGTAACTGTGCCACTGGCCCTAGCCTTGAATTGAGGCAATAAGACTGGACATGCTTTCTCTAACCCAGGTGTCATTTTCCCTCGACACTGCTTCGACAAGGCAATCCAATGCCTCGCGCGCGTTCATGTAAGACAGTCCTATCGTGGCTCCATACCGTATCAGTGGCTCTTCATGTCTCAACAGCTCCTTCAGAAACGCCATCCTAGCCGCCTCTGTACGAGAATCCATCATTGCCCCAATTACTTCCAATGCCTTACACGCAGGAACTTGTGGGATCTGCTTCCGCTCAATGAGCGCCTTTAGTGCTTCCAGCGCTTCCTTGCCACCACTGGTAATTGCTTGAGCCACCGACTGATCGAAGCTCGTCTCGAAGCCAGATTCGAAAATTTCATTCTTTGCCGTGTGGAAAAGTGGTAAGAGTCGTAACTCTAACGGCGTCGCAGGGTCCTCATCGCCGCTGGCTTCGTGTATCTGGATCACCGCCTTCTCCTTCAGCACATGGAATACGATGGGAAGGTTGGATTCCGGTACCAGACGGACCAACCACTGACAGATGGTGCGCAGATCCAGCGTCGTGGCCTCGTATTGCCCTCTTGTTCCTTCATCCTCGATCCGGTCCAAGGGCTTCGTAGAGGCTGTCCCGTATGAACCACCTGAAGAGGTTCCCTGCCTCCAAGTTGTAATGTCTGAGTCGCTCATAGGCTGGTGCCCTCTCGAGTTTGCCTTCCGAAAAGAAATCCGTGTCTACCCTGTAACACTGTTCTGCATCACCATTCTGACTGAACAAACCGTGCTTGATACGTACGCTCCCATCGTTCTCATGGAGCTTGTAAAGGATCTCCTGCTGGGAAAGTTCGAAATTCTCCTCTCTGAGCTCGTCCTTACAGAGCTCTCCGAGCACGAAAGGCTGAAGCAATTCTGACCATCGTACGTCGACGAGCTGCAATGCGCTGCGACGAATGACGTTGACGTACGCAGTACTGAAGGCCCACCCGGGTAAAGTAGCTTGGTTGATAAACGTCCGTAAACGTGTCAACAAGCGTTACTAAGCGCGCTTCGAAAGTCTTCCAGTCAGCATAGTCCTTAGCTGTTAAGGCAACAAAATCCTTGGACATTGTTGCAGTCCAATCATGCTCTTCATCTGCGAACTGATGCAAGACCGATGTCGACACCCCCAAAACTCCAACTAAGGGCATCAACTCTTGCGGGATTGGTGGCGTATGCACCTGTTTGGAGTAGTTCGGATAGTCGTGACGTATCCTATCCTGGAAGTTGGAGGGAGCCTCTGCCTCGATCCTCAAGATCGGGGGAAATCGTATTTGGCAAATTACTTCGTCCAAAGGCCGCTTGCGGAACAGCACCCTAGGAGAATCCGGAAATGTCATGGGGACCCTCGCGCCAGTCTGACACTGACATTATGCCCCAACCGTGTACCGTTGCAAGCCCGTTCACCGTGACGGACAAAGGACTCCCTGCCTTATGCCATAACACCGACTACGGTTGAGGGGTGTCTGCATTCGAGGAACCAGGACTTCGGCCGGCCGGGACGTCCCCCAGATAGACCCACTAAGTACGGCTGGCAGGCAGGCCATGCAATGGGTACGTCCCGGCCCAGAGCATGGAAAGGCACTACTGAAGACGTCAACCACTGCTCCCAGTTTAGTAGCCGTGTGGTGCAAAGCTCCAGACACAGCTAAGCACGAAAGTCCTTCGAACATATGGATTTCCGATTGCACGCCGAGCAAATGGGCCCCGGACTGGGGGTTGGGAGCAGGACAGCTACGGGCCGCCGCAACAGGGACCGGCGGTGGCTGCTCTCATCGAGCCGTCGGTCAGCCACTCTACTCCTTTATTCTGCGCATCTCCCACCGGGGTGGCATCGGCGTCGTTGAGCGACCAGTCGAACGGCATGTACAGCACGCGCGTCTCCTTCTCGGGAAATTTGCTCCGCAGCTCCGCAGGCGCCATGGACAGAACATAGCTCAAGACGATGGCGTCATCGCTCGGCGGGGGAAACGGCATCTTGCTGAAGCCTGCCAGGTTGGCAAAATCCAGGGGGAACCACCGAAACAGCTGCGAAACGCGAACCTCCTTGCGCTCCGGATCATATTGCACGTTCCGCTCGGCAGCGAAGTATCGCCTGGCCGCTTCATCCAGATCCTTATCGAGCGTCTCGGGCACGTATGCCCGATTAAGCAATGGCGGGCATCCGCGGGAGGCACATACGACGGCAAAGTGCATGCGGGCATCCTGCAATTGCTTGCGAATCATGTCGTGCTCGATCATGTACAGGTTGACTTCTTTGCCTGCCACCGTGAATTTGAAGTCCTCCCAGACATTGGGAATCTGGCGCAGGCTGTTCGGGGGATAGTATGGCTTGTCGCCGCGAATCGGATAGTGCGTAAGCACGATCTTTATGGTTATGGCATTGTAGGCGTTTATCCAGAGAGCCTTTTTCTGGTCCTGTGTAAAACGCTCGTATTCCCTGGGAGAAATGGCGGCCAGCTGTTTCAAATAGCGATCGAGCCCGGCCTGATCGTTCTTCCAGCGCGCATAGTGCACCAGCGGCGTATCGACGTATTTCTGCAGCTCCTTCGTCAACTGCTCATGGGCATGATCGAACCTGGCCATCGCCGGCAGTGCACACCAGACAGCCAGGCATAGCCATGCAACGGCAAGCATGACCCACCGGTGTCCGGCACCACCGATAGTGCCATATGCCCCCCGTCCGATCGCAGTTGAGATGCTGAAGCCGTCAGGCGTCATTTCTTACGACCTGTTCAATCGATCTACCATTGCCGCCACACCGTCAGGCTTGAACACGGGCAACGAGCAGCGCTTGTTGGCGCAGGCAAAGGCCGCTGCCTTGTCCAGCTGGGGAAACTCGACATCCATGTTCGGAAGCGGTCCCTCTCGGCTGTCCCACCACTCCACTCTCTTGTACGCAGCCGGATACTTCAAGGCTGCAGCGAATAGCGCTTTCGCCTGCGGATCATCCTTTCGGCCCACCACCGTCACGTGCGCAGGATCGCTGGTCAATTCCGTGTCGGCCAGCAGGATTCCCGAAACCAGGATGCGGCGCTGGCGTGCCACATCGGCGGTGGCGAGGTAGCGCATCGCCTGATCCGCCAGCTTCTTGTAAGCCGGCTTGCCGCTGTAGTGATAGAGAAGATTGGCAAAACGCGCCATCATGACGTTCTCATCGCGCTGGGGCTCCGGCTTGTGAATCCCGGCTTTCGCAACATCGGCGGTTACGAAGCCGGCGCCGGCGGTTTGAAAGTGCTTGCCTATGAAATCCGCTGCCTGCTCGGCCCTGGACAACCACTGGCGATCGCCGGAGGCCGCGTAAAGACTCAGGAAGGCGCGCCCCATGGCCAGCGTGTCGCCCAGGTACGGGCCGGCCGGATCTTTGCTGTCATGGCTGAATCCACCGCCGGGCAGCGACCGGTTTTTGATGATCCACTCGGCTGCTCGCCTTGCTTGATCGAAGTACTGCTCATCTCCGGTGGCAGAGTAGAGAGCCACAAGCGCATTTATGGCCCAGCCGTTCTCCCTGGCGTACATATGCCTGTCGACTGCCGGCATGCCGCGCTTGCGCCGTTCGGCGTCGCTCAGGCTGAAGTAATCGCCGCTGTGCTTTCCTTTTACGAGATCGGCATCCTGACTGGTGTAAAAGCACCCTTCCGGGCTGAGGAGGAAGGCTTTGAGGTAGCGGTGAATATCGGTGGCAGCCTTAAGGTACTTCGGATCGTTCCACAGCAAGTAGGCTTGCGAGTAAATGCGCATGTTCTCCGCCTGCATTTGCATGATCTTCTCAAAATGCGGGTGGTCCCAATCGCCGTCGGTAGAGTACTGATAGACCCCGCCCCAGACGGGATCGATGAGCTTGAGCTGGGCGGCCAGCGTTTCCCGGGCCATCCTGGCTGCCCGTTCGTCGCCACCCTTGGCACGGGCCATCGAATACTCCACGCTGTCCCAGTCCATAAACTTGTGGTACGTGCCCCAGCCGGCCTTCTCCTCGTCGTACCCGGCCACGTACCTGCCCTGCAGCTCCTTGCGCAGGGCCGCGGAAAGGAAGGCGTCCCTGGCGTATGTTATGGACTTTTTCGGCTGCACTGAGGGACCGGGCGTGGGATCTTTGATAATGGCCGTGAGCAGCGATGTCATCTCGTCCGGCGGGATGTAGCCTGCCCGTTTGACAATCTCGCCGCCGCTGCTGTTGAAGACCACGGTGGCAGGCCAGCCGTAATCTTCGTAACGGTTCGACAGATCGGGCCGCGAGTCCTGGTCCACGCGCACCGGGATGTATTTGGAACGGATCAGCTTGATCACCGCGGGGTTGCGATAGGTTTTCTCGTCCATGACGTGGCACCAGTGGCACCAGACAGCCTCCAGATCGAGAAGGACGAATTTCTTCTCGCGTTTCGCCCGCTCGAAGACGCCGTCCGACCACGATTCCCAGCGCAGGCCGCCCGCACCGGAGCCGGCCGTGTTGCTGGCGGAAGACGGTAAAACAGCAAAGCAAACTAGCAAAGCCAACCAAATTGCTGCGCGCATAGGTCATCCCTCACCGTTGGTGTTGCCCCTGGCTGACGTGAGATACCTGGTGTTGCTAAGAACAATCGGCCAACCTGCACCCAGTCGGCTAATACGGGAAGCCGGTCCGGCAAATATTACCACCTTGACTCAATATAACAAGCGGCGCAGCTTCGAGCCGGCGGGGCTCACTCCGGTCTGGCAGCAGAGTCTCGGGGTTGGCTGGACTGCAGCCTGTTGTAACAGGAGACCAGCGCCGCCGGCACATTCGGGGGTAAGGGCTGCGTGTCGCTCGTCAATCCCAGCAGCTTTCGCAGAACTGCTTGCGCCTCAGCGTTCTTGCCTGCTTTATCCAGTGTTTCAGCCAAGGTGACGGCTGCTGAGATCGTTTTCTGGTCGGCAGATCCGAACTTGCGCTCGGTCAGTTGAAAGGCCACGCTGTAGAGGGGACAGGCCTCGGCATACTTCTCCTGCTTTACCAGAACGCGCGCCAGCCTGGTGGAAGGATCGCACAGCTCCCAGGTGCCGGGACCGTGGAGTCTTGCCCTGGTCGAAAGAAGATCGCGGTACCAGCTCTCGGCGGTCGGCAAACGACCGAGCCGTTCGTTCAAACCACCAATGACCATTAGCAGCTGGCTCAGGGAAGGATCGCGGTCGCCCCAGATTCTCCTTCGTAGATCCAGAGCCTGCCGATAAAGCTTCTCGGCATCGGCGGCGCGCCCTTGCTTCTCCTTCTGGACGGCGGCATGCCACAGGGCCACCGAATTCCGCTCGGCTTCCCGGACATCCTCGGGATCGAACACTTCGACCGTGCCTCCGGCGCGCCCCCTGGAGCGGGAAGGGTCCAGGTTGACTGAGAAAGCCGCGCCGAGGGCACCGGCGTGACCGCCCGGTGCGGGGGAGCCCTTCGGCATAGCGTAGAGGCTTCCTGTCTCCACGATACCCTGGGCGCTTGCACCGCTTGCGACGCAAGCGGTGACGAAAAGAGCAAACCCGATAGGACTGAAAGTACGTTTCATATCACTTCAATCGCCTCGTGGAATACGGATAGCCGCCCAGTCGCCCTACAAAGGGACTGCCCACTCAGGAGGCAAAGATCGCGTTGTTCTGATGTTTGGTCGGTTAACTTTCTTACACCCTCACTTTCCCGAGATGGCATCGGACTCAGGAACCCGCGAGCCTTTTCTGCGTCATCAATTTCTATATGGGGCACTGCTTTTTCCTGCTCGGCAGCAAAGGGAACGCGGCGATGATTGACGAACTCTGGGTAAAAACCCTTGAGCTTGCTCAAGGAGCAATGTTTTTCGGGCTGGCAGCCGCAATCTACATGGCTGCGGGGTTGGTACTGGTCAAGCTATTGAGGCCGGCGTCCAACAGCGAACCCGGCCGACGGATGGTTCGATACGCTGCCGTGCTCGTGGTCTGTGCCGCCGTGTCGCTGCTAGTGCTGGGTTATGTGATGCTCGTCTAGTCGGGCCGGCTGTCGGGCGCAGCATAGCGGCGCCCAATGTCGTTTCGATAGCGACATATCGTCGACATCCCCTGGGAGCGCCGGCTTCCAGCGGGCACTCCCAGGGATAACTCCACTTCCTATGCCCTGCCGCACAAGGCAACCAAGACCCATGCACCGTCAGAAAAAGCGCCGGGCGGCGAAGTCGTGGCGGACTTCCGCGGGCGCCTTTCCGATTTCGATCCGGCGGCAGGTTGCACGGATGCCATACTTGCCGCGCCTGACGGACAAGTCCACGTCCGTACCCGGCTGCCCGCTTATGGCATCGGCAAAGTTTTGCCTGTCGACGCGACGTCCGTCAACGGCATAGATAACATCCCCGGGCTTCAGCCCGGCAGCCTGCGCAGGTGACCCCGGGTAGACTTCCTCGACCTCGAATTCGTACGACTCGTTGATGCTGATTGTCGTGTAGGACCAGGCACCGCCCAGAACCACCTTCGGGCGCACCTTCACGCCAATCATCCCGGATACAAGGACCGTGTCGTCGGCGTCGGACGGATCGCGCAGCAGCTCGCGCGGGGAAACGCGACGGCAGTTGCAGTCGATCCTGTCATTGCGCCTGGCCACCGTCACCTTCACGCTGGTACCGGGCGCGCCCACCCACCGGGAGCAGAATTCGCGCGGCGAGATGCCCACCGTGTTCACGCCATCAAGCGCCACTATTGCATCGCTTTCTTTCAGCCCGCACTCCTGCGCCGGTGAGCCTGGCGCCACCTGGCCTACCCAGACGCCGACAGGCACATCGACATCCGGAATGGTTTTGTTCGGCGCTTCACAGAGATTGACCTTAGCCTTACGGTATCCGACAGGAACCACGATCAGCCTCACGCCCACGGTCCCCTGGGCCGGCGTTGCCATGGCGCTGCGGGTGCCACGCTCACCTGCACCAGGCGTGGTGCTGATGGCCGTTAATGTCGGTTGCTCATC
>DATNRD010000369.1:0-11793 GCA_036703665.1 Candidatus Obscuribacterales bacterium | reverse complement strand
CCGCCTTGCTCTCGGCAGACAGAACCACCTCGAACTGCGCCTTGTCCGCCCAGGCGGCCTTGTGCTGGGCACGATCCAGCTTGCGCTGGAAGGCCAGCCCCTTGAGCGTAGCCGGCGTGTCACCATGCACGGGCAGGCGGTCGGCTTCTGACACCTCGCCAGCGCCCTCCACCAGGAAGAAGCTGAGCCCTCCCTTGCCCTTCTCGTGCGTCACCTCGACCACATCGCCGAGGCTGATCGTGTGCTTGATGAGCTCGTTACCCAGCGGCTCTTCCACGAGCTGGGAAAGCGTCCGCTTGATCTTGCGGGCGCTGCCATCGCCCTTGAGCGCCTCCGCCAGCACGAACTCGCGCGCCTTCTTGTCGATCTCCAGCGTGAACTGCAGTCCGCGCGGGAGCTGGGACATGATGCGCTCCTCGAGCTTGAGGATCTCGCTGTCCACGACCGCCCGCTTCTCGGCTGCTGTGAGTGCCTGGTAGACCACCACCTCGTCGATGCGGTCCAGGAACTCCGGCTTGTAACGATCCTCCAGGACCTTCCACACCGTGGAGGTCACGTCCTCCGAGGAGACCTCGTCCGAGATGTGGAAGCCCATGCGACGCTTCAGGCGGCGGAGCTGCTCGGAGCCGACGTTGCCGGCCAGGAAGAAGATGCAGTCGGTGTAGTCGCCCACGGTGTTGTTGCCGAAGTCGACCTCACCCTTGTCGAAGATGCTCAGGAACACGTCCTCGAGCTCCTCGACCATCTTCTCTGCCTCGTCCAGCAGTACGACGGTCACCGGAACCGGCGAGCCCTTGCGGGACGCCACCTTGTTGTGCATGGACAGCTTGGCCGACGTGTCGATTTGACCCGGCTTGGGCTGGTCCTTGGCATCGGTCGGGTCCTTGTAACCAACATACGACGGAGGCGCACCGAGCAGCTGGCTGACGCGGTGCTTCTCCTTGTAGTTGGAGCAGTTGACCTTGATGAACGCGGTGGAATCACCGTGGATCAGCTCCGCGCACGTTTCGGCCGTGAGCGTCTTGCCTGAGCCCTTGTCGCCCAGCAGATACGCCACGTAGATGGGGCGCCGCCTGTCGCGCAGAGGGTTCAAGAATCGGCGGTATGCTCTGGTGGCTGCCGCCTTGCCGCCTTCCTGCCCGACGATGCGGACATCGAGGCGCGAACGGAAATTGGTCTCTTGCTCGCTGGGTTTCCCCGTCTCGAGCCTGAGACGCTTGCGTGTGTCTTTCATTGCAGAACTCCAGTCCAGCCGTGCACGCACTCCCCGGTCACATACCTAAGGAGGACGAGCCGGCATACGACCGCGGACAAAAGATTTCCGCAGCCAAGAAAGATTGGCTCCTTAAGGGGAGCCTGACCAGGCGGCTAGCGGCCGCTACGAAATCGGAGCCTTCGCCGAGACGAGCTTCAGCATCTCCATGTAAGAGAGCTTGACCATCTCCCGCTCCTCGCCCAGCAAACCGGCGACCAGCGTGGCAATCTGTCGCCGTGCCGGGTTGACGTCCTCTCCCAGCGGCACCAGGATCTCGACCTCCAGGTAAAGCCCGGAGTACTCCCCGAGCCCCTGCACGCGATCGATGCTGACGACCGCTTGGCGCCCGTCGAGCGTGCCGGTGAAGTGCCGGCGGTGCTTGCTGAAAGAGAGCAAATCGGCGCCCTTGATTTTCCTTCCGACCAGCATCAGGAAGACCGTCGCCAGCCTTCCCACCTGGTTTTCCGTTTCCTGGCGCTCCTTGCCGCCATCCGGCGTCTTTACCCAGCTCTTGAGCGTAAGCAGTATGCGCGTGGTGCCTTTGTGCTTTTCCACACGCAGACGAGCCATGTCGCCCTCTTGCTGGACAGGCAGGAACGTGTCGGTCATGTCGACCGCGTCGGCGGCAGCAAAGCCGCGGCGGGCGAGCTCATCCGGCAATCGCTCGGCTTCCTGGTCGGTCAGGCGGAACTTGCGCTCCACCTCCAGGCAGGTCTTGTCCTTGGATTGTCCGGCGAGCACGCGCAGGAGAAACTGGAAGGAAGATCTCAACAGGCGCTGGAACCAATTGCTAACGGTGTTCATTGGCATCCTCCAGCTGTGAACAGGCGGAACTGGTCAGGCCGGAGAATCCGCACCCAACCGGCAGCTGTTCCAGCAACATGCTGATTGTCCCAGCAAAAGAACCTCATCGCGGGATTCTGTTTAGCCTCGCGAGTCCGCCACGGTGGCACAGCCCATACTTGTCGTGCAAGCAGGCCGATTGGCTGAAAGCCACATGTTAAGCCAGGTGTGCTCTGGTGCTTTGGTTTGCCGTTCTTCTCCAGGACTTGTACTAGTGTTTGACGATACCGTTAACATACCTAGTTCACCTCTTGAAAAGCCACGCTTGGCTTCCCCCCTTGCCGATGGGGCGCGTTTGCGCGGTGCGCTGCCATCTCACCGGGTCCTCAAGGGCGTCATAGGGGTAGCTGCGGAGATCCATACCCCAATGCCGAAACTTTTTGGGGTGGCCAATCGTGGCTGCAGGCCATCTGGAAAACCTGCTCCGCAAACTGTTAACGCTCCAGGGTGAAGAAATTATAAATGGCCAGGTTCGCGGAGCATCTTTATTTGGCCAATTACGCTTTGTTACGGTGCTAGTTGTCTTTCTGTCTTCTCAACAAGTTCTCGGTAACCAGTAAAACCAAGACAGCAGCGCTTCCCAACAACACTTTCTTCTTTCCGGGGCTCGTCAAGAGCTTCTCGGGGTGTTGTTGCTGCTGCCGGTTGTCTTGAACCGACGCGCTCTGCCACAGCCCGCCAGCGATGCCCGCAGGAACAGCCAGTGTCGCGCAGGTGAGATCGCCCTAGCGCATCACCTCGTCACAGCGGCAGTTCACCGCGTACATCGCCGGCAGGAAGGCAGTCCGCCCAAGCAGTCATTCCGGCTGGAACAGCCGGCCAGATCGCCTGCCTAACCCGCCCGGTTTGCCGGACGCGGGTCATCGACTCACGCCGCCCGCGGTGCGAGCTGGTCTGGCCAACCACCAACCCCCGAAGCCGATGCCGGGGCAATGATAGGAGCGTCCCGTGAACCACACGAGATTCACGCGGGGTTCGCTGCTCTTCAAAAGCTTCATTGGGACCTGGCGGAAGAAGTTCCGCGAGTACGCGACCCTCTGTCTTACGAGCGGTTTCATTCCGCGAACGTTCCTCCCCCTGCAGATCATCGCCCGCTTCCTGGCTCGCATCTGGGTGTTCATCCAGGTCGGCAGGATGCGCGTGATTGGCGCTGAGAACCTGAAGACCCCCGGCCGCATCATCTTCTGTCCCAATCACAGCTCCATGTTCGACGCCATCATCGTCTACGCGATCATGAAGCGTTGGCCTCGATACATGGCAGCCTATGAGGAGATGAGGGGACTGTGGGGGCTCAAGGCAGTGGCTATGGGAGCGTTCGGCTGCTTCCCGGTCGACCGTTCGAACGGCAAGACCGTGCTGGAGCCTGCCATCAAGGTGTTGATGTCCGGCCAGCCGCTGGTCATTTTCCCCGAGGGCAAGATCAGCCCGACGGGAGAGTACCTGCCTTTCAAGAAGGGCTCCGCCATCATCGCCAATGCTGCTTACGAGCGGCTCGGCATGAAGGAGCCGGTTGGGATCGTGCCCATCCACATCTGTTACCACTGCCGCGACGAGAAGACCGCTGCCACCACGTTTGGCGAGATGGGCTTCAAGTGGCGTTGCGGGGTGACGGTGACTGTGGGCAAGCCGATCTACCTGCACGAGCTGCCCTCGCGGAAGCCCGAGGATGTGATGGCCTGCGTTCGCGGCGCCATCAAGATGCAAGCCTGCCCGACGACCCCTGGCGACAAGCCGGAGACGTCGTAGGACAGACAGAACAGGCGCGCGGGAGGGGTCCTCAGAACCGGGGTCCCCTCCCGCTTCGCGCTGGCGCTTTTACAAAAACAAAAATTTTACGATGATCTATAGTAAAACTCCCAGAGGGCGTACCACCAAAACCGGCGACCAGGCAACGTTACGCTTGGCTTGCCTGCAACCTCGCCACGTGCCGGCGCGACGGTGGAGTGCCTGGACGCCGGCCTCATTGACCGGTTGCCAATCTTCTTGCCACGCCCAAAACCGCCCGGCGGCCGTTAGAAGAACGAGCGGCGGTGGCACAAGAAACATTGGTTGGGCAGTTTGCGGCGGAGAGGCTTGTGCAAGAGAACATGGATTCAGACAAGGAAGGTAGAAGTCCTCGACCTGCAGGATCGGACCAGGCAGATCCTGACGTTTTGAGGGATCTCATCCAGCAGTCGCGCGGGGTGCCCCTGAACGTACAGCGCATTACCAGTCAGGAAGTCCAGGCCCTCAAGGTGAAGCAACGGAAGGAAGACAATCCGGTCGTGGCAATAACGCGAGCCTTCACCGGCTTTTTCTCGGGCATCTTTTCTGCAATCGGCGGCATTTTTGCCGGTCCGGTCAAGAAGAAAACCCAATGCGACATATACGGGCACGTGCGACCCAAAGATTGGGACGGCTCCTACCCCACGTGTGTCAACTGCGGCATCGAGATAACTTCCGAAGACATGCTGCGCGGTGCTACGGCAAAGCAGTAGCCGGCTCCAGCCCCAGCACCGTTTGCTTTACGAGGGATTCCGACGGGACCCCGGCAGCGCAGGCGTCGTTGGACGCACGCAGGTCAAAGCCGCCCGTGATGAGGGGCGTTCCGGTCCGCGACCGTCCGGTCCCGGCAACCCCGATCCCGCCGTCCGGGCTCAGTGCCGCTGCATCGATGTTATATACTCATGCCTTACCGAAGCGCACGCGGGAGGATAGTCCATGCTCAAATCAGATGCCGAGCATATCGTTCGCCGCGCGATGGAGGAAACCGGAGCCGAATTCACCGACGAGCAAGTCAAGGCCTTGGCCGTGCTCGTCATGAAGATTGCCGGTCGCCTCGTCGAAGAGGCGACTGCCTCATGGAGAGCCAGGCCAGGTTCCAAGCCTACCTTCTTTTCCGATTAGCCCCGACCAGGACAACACAAGATGCAGACCACCGCCACGCTCATCGATCGCGCCAGAGCTCTTCAGGACGAAATCGTCAGCCTGCGACGCCACATCCACGCTCATCCGGAGCTGAGCTTTGAGGAGTTCGAGACCTCTAAACTCGCATCCGAGGGGTTGAGCCAATTGGGTTATCAGGTCAAGTCGGGTCTGGCGCGCACCGGATTGATCGCCGATCGTGGCAAAGGTTTGACGGTGGCCATTCGAGCAGACATGGATGGTTTGCCCGTGCAAGAGGCAACCGGTGCGCCATATCAGTCGACCAGGGCCAACGTGATGCACGCCTGCGGCCACGACGCCCATGTCTCCTGCGCTCTGGCAGCGGCCCGGCTTCTGGCGGAGGAGAAACTGCCGGGGCGACTGCGCTTCCTCATGCAGCCGGCAGAGGAGAACGGCGACGAGGAGGGCGTCTCCGGAGCCAAACGGATGATAGAGCACGGCGCTATGGATGGCGTAGATGCGGTCATCGGACTGCACGTCGACGCCACGCTGCCCGCAGGAAAGGCGGCAATCATGCCCGGTCCGGTGATGGCGGCGGCGGACTCGTTCAAGATAGTCATAAAGGGCAAGGGCGGTCACGGAGCCTACCCGGACACCACCATCGACGCTGTCGTTGTTGCCGGGCAGGTCATCCTGGCAGCCCAGCAAATCGTTTCCCGCCGCATCTCGGCACTGGAGCCGGCCGTTGTCACTATCGGCTCCGTCCACAGCAGCAGCACTCGAGGCAACGTCATCTCCGACTCCGTGACGCTGTCCGGGACCATCCGCAGCTTTACGGAACCTGTCCGGCAGAAGCTCATCGACGAGCTCAACCGCGTTTGCAACATGGTGCGCTGCTTCGGCGCCGATTACGAGATCGAATGGGAGCTCGGCTATCCAGCGACGGTCAACGATCCTAAGGTCGTCGATGTGATGAGGCAGGCAGCCTGCGATCTCATTGGGCCGGAAAATGTCGTCGACGTGCCACCAAAGACCTGGAGCGAGGACTTCTCGATGCTGGCGCAGGTGGCGCCAGGGGCTTTCATGTTCCTGGGCGCGGAAATCGCCGGTGATCGCCGCACGCACCACAGCCCGACCTTCGACATCGACGAATCAGGCCTTTACGTGGGCAGCGCCATTCTGGCGGAGACGGCACTGCGTTTGATGACCACCATGGAGCCGCGCCGGTGACCGTCGATCTCAAGAGCCTTGCCGAACGCATAGACGAGCTGTTCGAGCTTCCGTCACTGCCTGCGGATGCCATGTCGGTTGTGGATGAGGTCATCGCCGGGCTGGACCAGGGCACCATAAGCGTAGTGGACAAGGCCGGCTCCGGCGAATGGCATGTGAACGCCTGGGTAAAAAAGGCGATACTGCTCTATTTCCGGCTACGCCCCGTGGAACAGATGGAGGGCGGACCTTTCTGCGACAAGATCCCGCTCAAGCATCTGCCACCGGCGACCAACCGGGTCGTTCCATTCTCTTCGATAAGGAGAGGCTCTTACGTGGCGCCTCGTGTGGTCGTCATGGCCCCCAGTTTCATAAATATAGGAGCTTACGTCGATGAAGGCTCCATGATAGATTCGCTTGTCCTGGTCGGCTCCTGCGCGCGAATCGGCAAAAATGTGCATGTGGGGGCAGGCACCATCATTGGTGGCGTGCTCGAGCCGCCCAACAGCCGCCCTGTGATCATCGAAGACGGCGCCTTTATCGGCGGCAGCTGCGGCATCTACGAGGGCTGCGTGGTGGAGGCCAACGCTGTGGTCGGGGCCGGCACGATCATTACCGCAGGAACGCCGATAATCGATGTGACAACCGGTCAGGAGTTTCACGGTCGCATCCCCGAAAGCAGCGTGGTAGTCCCAGGAGGGCGGATAAGAAAGGGGGCAGCCGGCGGGCAGGAATACGTTCTGCAGACCCCGCTTATCATAAAGCGCAGAGATCCCGGTGTGAGCGCGAAGGTATCGCTGGAAGACTCGCTGAGAAGTTTCGAGTAGGGCTTCTTGCCCTGGGCGCCCGTGGCATCGCGTGAGTTCCACGAACCACAAAGAAGCGCTGCGCCGTTGCAGCCGGTAGACGACGAGCCTTGCATTCTGCTGGATTCGACTCGCCAGAGGCCAGGCCCAGTCGCCGCCGGCGGACTTTTGCAGACCGAGAACGGGCAGCAACGGCAATTGTCATGGGACGCCATGCTTAAGCCGGTACAGCACCGCCCTCTTGCCTGAGCGCTGAGATTTTGGCTAGGTTCGACAGTAACTTCTCTTCACTTAGCTAACAGCCGAGATTTCACAAACACGCGCAATCAGCCACCCGCAGGCAAACCATTCCGGTCCGGAGATCGGTAGGAGGGTTTTGTCCGTCTGCAGCTGAACGGTGTTTTCAAACATTTGAGCGAACTCAGGCAGTAGGCAGTACAGCTGCCCACGCCGCTCGCAGAAGAAACAGGTGTTGCCATGAAAAACACCATTCGGGCCATCGCCGTCCTGGTGATGACCCTCATTTGCACGGCGGCGAGCGCTCTGACACTCGCGTCCGTGGCTTCTTGTGCACCGGGACCGGTTGGCACCGCGCTCCAGCGCAGCCAGAACATCGTCGTCAACAACCAGCAGGTAACGCCGGACGAGTATTACCACCAGGTCTGGGAGCTGGTTCGCGACAACTTCCTCTACCAGGAACGGCTGACGGACTGGCAGAAGTGGGAGAACAAGTACGACGGGAAGCTGAACACTTTCACCGACGCCGAGCAGGCAATCAACGAAATGCTCGACTCGCTCGGCGACGGCTATACCTACTTCAAGAACGCCACCCTCACGAAAGCCAAACAGCAGCGGGACGACGCCAGGAACGTCGTGTCCTACCGAATGCTGCCCGGGAATATCGGCTACATCCGCATTCGCACCTTCAGCTCCCACCACACGGCGGAGGAGACGAAGGCGGCGCTGCAGGCCCTCAAGGGAGCGGATGCGTACGTACTGGATCTCCGCGGCAACGGCGGCGGGTACATACATGAGGCTCGGTCGGTGTTCTCGCTGTTCGTGGACACGGGTACCTTCACGACCTTGCGGGGACGCTACGACGGGGATCCCTACAGGGAACTCGTGGTACTCACCAGCAAGGAGTTCGAGGTGACTGTGGGCACCACCGCGACCACGACGTCCAAGTCCGCGCGCGAGCCCAACCTGACCGGCAACAAGCCGGTCGTCGTGCTGGTGAACCAGGACACGGCGTCGGCCTCCGAGATGCTCTCCGGCGCGCTCCGTGACAACGGTCGCGCCGAGCTGCTCGGCACCAGGACGTTCGGGAAGGGCATCGCGCAGTTAACCTGGAACCTGCCCCGAAGCACTTCGGTGCAGATCACCTATGCGCGGTATTACCTGCCGGGCGGGAGCTCCATTCACGGCACGGGCATCACCCCTCATCGGGTGGTCAAACCGTCCGGGTCGGGAGACGTCCAGCTCAGCGAAGCCCTCAAGGTCATCGACCAGAAACTCGGTCGCTGAGCCGCTGCAATCGACTTGAGCCCGGGGTGTGACTTTCCCGCGTCACACCCCGGGCCCGATCACTCAAAGAGCTCCCGGCTCTTTTTCCCGCGCCGCGTTTGCTACATACCGTAGTATGACCTGCCGCGCGTCCTGCCGCCAGATGTAGCGCGCCCCGCTCACCGGCAGGGCTTATCGCCGGCGGCGGCGGGATGAAGAAACCAAGCACTGCCCGAGATGGTATAAAAGCCGCAGCACCCACGGAAAGGTCGGTCTGCCCTATGGATGAAATTGCACGCACATACTTCGGTTTGCCGGACGAGTATTCATCACCCGAGAACTCCATGGTAGCAATCGTGCCGGTGCCCTATGAAGCCACGACCAGCTACGGAAAGGGAACAAAAAACGGTCCGTCAGCCGTGCTCGAGGCAAGCCAGCAAGTCGAGCTGTTCGACGACGAACTCTGGGTGGAGCCGTACAAAGTAGGAATTCAAACCGTTTCTCCCGTGGTCATGGAGCCGGTCACGGCTGAGACGGAGAACCCGTTCCATGAATTGCGTGAGGTCATCGCTCCCGTCATTGAGTTCGGCAAATTCCCGATCATCATAGGCGGCGAACATTCCCTCAGCCTGGGAGCCGTGGCGGCCTGCGCAGACCGGCATCCGGACCTGTCCATACTGCAAATCGACGCGCACGCCGACTGTCGTGCCTCATACGAAGGCAACCCGTACAGCCACGCATCGGTGAGCTACCACATTTACAAGGGGCTGCCGGAGCCTCTCATTACGCAGGTGGGAATCCGCAACATCAGCGCCGAAGAGGTCGCCTGGATGGAGGAGGAAAAGCCCAGAATCAACATCTTCTGGGCACGGCATCAGGACAGGTGGAACCTGCACGAGATCATTTCCACCCTTTCCGACAACGTCTATCTGACCATAGACCTGGACGGACTTGATTGTGGTGTCATGCCCTCTACAGGAACGCCGGAACCGGGCGGCATAAGCTGGTACCAGCTCATGGAGCTGGTCAAGCTCGTCTGCGTGCGAAAGAACGTCGTGGCAGCCGACATCGTCGAACTGGCTCCAATTCCGGGTCTTCACGCGCCTGACTTTCTGGCGGCCAAGCTCGTCTACAAGATCATCGGCTACAAGTTCGCGCTGGAGCTGGGCGTGACGAAACGTTATTTATAGCGCTCCGTCGGCTTCCTCCGTCGCCTGGCTGTTCTTCCAACGATGTTTTTCGTGGTGATATAAATAAATGGACCGACGATGTCGGTCCATTCTCGAAAGCAGATGACTAGCCGTTAGTCTGTCATTGTTCAGATAGTATCAGCGATTCGTTTTTCAAACGGCAACCACCTCCGCTTCTGTCGATTTTAGAATCGACCCGGCCACCCCGACCGGGTCAGCAAATGACAGGCTCAAGTATCCCCGCGGGAGCACCCCTCTCCTTAAGGACTCTCACCTGGCAGGTTGTCGTACGTTTCTACACGGGCCGTTCGAATTTTGGACACCTGAGACAGCCGTAAGATAAATTTAGGTTCCCCTGGTACGGATAGCCGCCTGGGATGGGCAACAAGCTATCAGGCGGCCAGTGAGGGGAGCGATGAAAACCGGAAAAAGGTCGATGGAAAGAGATGCCCCCAAGAAAGCACACCTGCAGGACGACCTGAACTGGATGTCGGCAGCCCTGGGACAAGCTCGCCAATGCTCGATTGACGTGCCGGTCGGAAGTGTGGTGGTCAAGGACGGCGTCATCGTCGGCCATGGATTCAACCGGCGGGAGGTCGATGCCGATCCAGCCGGGCACGCCGAGATCATTGCTCTTCGCCAGGCGGCGCAGGCTCTGGGCTCCTGGAGGTTGCACGGCTGCGCCTTGTACACGACCCTGGAGCCCTGCCCCATGTGCGCCGAGGCAATCATTCAGTCACGCATTTCGCGTCTGATTTTCGGTGCCTACGACCCTGTGTCGGGCGCCTGCGGGTCGGCATTCAATCTCTTCGTGCCTGGTCGCATCTTTCCCATTCCTGAAGTGCTCGGGGGATTGCGCGAAGAAGACTGCAAGAGTCTTCTGGTCGACTTCTTCAGGCAGAAACCCGCCAAAGCTGGAGAGGAGAGCTGATGGGCAAGGCGGCCGGGCCCGAACGGACGAACCTCCGGGCAGCATGTGCGGGAGTCCTTCTTTTGGCCTTGCTCGCTGCTCGACCGGCGGCACCGGTTGAGGTTCCAGGGACGATCAAGCACGACGCAGCCATCACCGATGACGGTCGTGTAGCGAGGGGCTACAATCACCTGCTGAATCTGCGAATCGACAGAGCCATCGCCGCCTTAACCGGGCCACTGGTCCAGTCACTACGGAAACCGCTCACGGTTCCGGCAAATCGGCAACAAGCGGCGCGTTATCTGGTGCTCATCGGCTGTGCCTTCGATTACGACGGCAACGAGCGTGCCGCCGGTCAAACCTACCGTCTGGCTATGCAACTCGACCCCGACAACCTTCTGGCGGTCTCAGGGCTGGCAAGGGCGCTGGCACGCGCTGGGCACACGGAGGAAAGCGAACGCACCTATGCACGACTCGAGCCGCTTGTAGGCAAAGACAGAATTGCCACGCGTGCAGCCGGCGTTCGCGCTCTCGACCAGCGCGATTGCCAAAGCGCTGCTGCTCTCCTGAAGCAAGCCGTGGCCATGGATCCTACCGACGCCCAGGCACACTTCTTTCTGGCCAAGGCCCTGTTCGCCCTGGGGCTGGCAAAAGAATCCGCCTCCCACTATCAATTGGCCGCCAAATACGGTGCCAGCCGGTACATGAACGAGATCTGTCTGGGACGAGCATACAGAAACACGAACATGCCGAAGCTGGCCACGGAGCATTTCCTCAAGGCCGGGCGAATGCTTCCCGAAGACCCGCTCTGGCACTTCCACGCTGGTTACGGGTTGACCGATAATCCGCAGCTCTGGCTCGACCACCTCAAGCAGGCAACGCGTTGCAGGCGCCTGTTTCCGGCAGCGTTCCTGCATTTGTCCTTATTCCAGGCGCACCAGAAAAATTATCGCGACGCCCAGAGCCACCTCAATTTCCTGGAAAGGCTACGTCCCTGGTGCTCGCAACTCTATGAGGTAAAGGGTATAATGCAGCGCCGGATGGACAAGCCGGAAGAGGCCGTCCCCCTCCTGGAGAGGGCCGTAAAGCTTAACCCCTACAATTTCCCGGCGTACAAGGAGCTGGTCGAGACTCACTCCTTTCTGCAAAACCAGCACGCCGCGCTGCGCATTGCCATGGAGGCCGCCAGCCGGTGCCGGCGCGACTGGCGGG
>DATNRD010000368.1:0-3741 GCA_036703665.1 Candidatus Obscuribacterales bacterium | reverse complement strand
CCTTTTGGCAAGAGCGTGGCGGTCCCAGTCTGTTAGCTCGATTCGTTGATGCCGCGCCAGGCGATCGGCTTGCGAGGATTATTACGCGTAGACTTCACAACCTCACTCAGAAGGCTGGCGATCATTTCAGCGAAACGGTAGAGGAAGTAAATAATTTATTTGATTTAAAAGGCCGTGACATCCGATTGGCGCCTGGGACAAGCCATTATGGCTACGAAGACGGCGTGCATCCTGCTGACCTCGAAACGGTTTATGCGCTAGAGCGCATTTGCGAGCGGTTTTTCGGACAGCCTGGAATAGTTATGGGGCCTTTCCTCTACCCTGAATTTAACGCGACATTCATCTGTGCAGGCGGTGTCACATCGAATTTTCTGACGCGAACATTGCTTGAATACGTGCCGGTTGGGAAGGAAAGCAAATTCGGCTTCCAAAGGCGGAACGATCCTGTCCTCAAACTAGGTTTTGAGCCACTCTGTGACAACGAGGATGTCGTGCGGCGATTTGGAGAAGTCAGAGAGTCGTCGGATAGCGTTCCAGAGCCAAACTGGCCCTTTCTTGAAGTTTCTACGCAAAACGTTTTTGCACCTCGTTACGTGAACGGAAAGTTCGAAACAACATATTTGCTCCTATCTGTTCTCCCCAATCTGTTCAGTGCTCAGGCATTTGAAAATGGAGACCGTGTCATCATCTTGGGTGGAAGTCATGGAATAGCAACTCGGGCCGGCGCGGATATCATTTTCGATCCGGATCGAATAAGGGAGCTTCAGAACCGTATCTCTGGTCGCCATTGGCAAGCCTTGGTAGAGATTGATCTGCGAGGAGAGAAGCGGGAATTCAATGTCGTGAAATGTGTGCGGGTGGAGTTCGATGAAAAGATTACACAACGCCGTCTGGATAGACTGGACCCCGTGCAAAGTAGTAGAATACATGCAGCGGCAGTGGAGCACCTACTCAAAGACAACGATGTTGCAAAAGAAGTGCCACAAAATCCCAGTTCCTCCAAAGCTGGGGGTGCAACTGAAAACGCCCCCAGGGTGGGGGCGTTGGTCACCGGCCCAGCCAACGGTATGGCTGTGAACACCATCGGACGTATAACAATATATACGGTTGCGTTGTGGGCAATCATGTTGTGTGGCGCCCTGGTGCTCAACGCAATCGCTTATGAGAACCTCGCCAATGTGCTTGTGTGGGGTTCGCGCGCGTGTCTTGCTCTTTTCCTGACGGGCGCATTGATAATCGCTTTTCGCCGAAAGGCTGCTACAGAGTAGCAGAGACAAGTTTGCCCCTCGTTCAATCCAGAGCGAGGGGTTCCTTTTCAGATCGTACGCTCCGAGAATATTTTTCCCACAAATGCAAATACTATGCAAGCGGCAAAGAAGTCGAGCCAGAGTTTGGGGACAGAGAGCGGTGTTGGTAGCTGTATCGTTGGAATGAGATGCCGCAGGAAATTCGGCGATAGATGTAAGGCGAAGCTCATCGCAACTACGAATGCCAAGAGTGAAAGGACAAGGCTGGTGACGGTTGCCAGCCTGGCGTCCCACGAGTCCTTGTCAGCTCGGCGGCTAGCTTCGACGGCGTCACCTAAACCTACTCCCGTAACAACCAACATATATACAACCAACTCCTTATAATGCATGTCGTAAACATATCGAATGGAGCGGCTGAAAGGCACATACAGAAGAGCCTCGAAAAAGAGTGGGAGCGAACCAATAGCAATTGCGAATGCCCAGAGTATGATCCCCATTAGCATAGCTTTTCCCCCAAAAGGTGTTGCTGTGCAGGGCGTCCAACAGGTAGAGTAGCGTGCCTTGCGCATGCACGCAATCATGAGACGTAAGTATATGTGGTTGTTCCAAGCTCCGCTTCGAGCGCCACGGGATCGCAACCCGAATGGGCGGAGACGCAACGCGGCTCCGTCGAGCGCAGCGAGATAGAGCCCGGTCGACCGCGAAGCGGGCGAGGCGCCCAAAACTTCTTGAAAAATCAGACGAATACCTTCAAGTAGACTTCGTCGCCTGGGCTAACCCGGAGACGTTGCAACGGCTCCCTAACACGGAGATGTTGCAATGACTGACTTCAGGCTCGTCGACAAGAAAGGTTTGAAAGCGAAATATGGCATACCCTACTCGCACCAGCACATTGCGCGGCTGGAGAAGGCCGGGAAGTTCCCCAAGCGGATACAACTCGGACCGTGCCGGGTCGCGTGGTACTGCGCTGCGGTAGAAGCCTGGATCGCCTCACGCCGGACTGTCGGCGCCAGCGACAGCTCCTCATAAGGAGCGGCCCCCGGAGTAGCTACCGGGGGCTTTAACTTTTTGGAAACTTGTAGGCGGAAGGGGCAGCGAGCTACTTGCGGTACTTCTTGCCCTTCTCGATCTCGGCCTTCTCATCCTCCGGCTTCTCCTTGTAGCGCCGCATCACCAGCTTACCATCGAGCGGCATCGCCTGCAGCAGGAGGTTGAAGCCTTCGCCATCGTCGTGCCTAAAGGCGACGCCGAGGTTCAGCCAATAGTCGTCTTTGCCTTCGCGCTTGATCACCGTGTAGACGCGGAAGTCGGGTTTGCTCATCGAGCATACTCCTCAGCTGAGAACTCGCAGCCAAAGCTGCCCTGCACGCGCAGGCATCAAGGCGCACCTGATGCCCGCCCACGAGGCGTTGAGGTGTATGCTGAGTAAACTTTCGCCACCCTCTCGCGAATGGGTGTCCTTGTCAAGCCACTGACCGGCGGACGCATTCGCGCACCATGCTTGCTCGCAAGGAAGTCGTTGGTCGGCTCGCCGCACCCTTGCCGTCGATCAGACCCCACATGATTTCTGGTGAGCCATAAACGCCGTGATTTCTGGAGCCGCCACAGCGTCTTTCCGTGCGCGCCCGCGGGCCGCGTCAAGCCCGAGCACTGGTCGTTTCGTTGGCGTCCCCGGTGGTGGTGTAGGACGACGGTAGGGGCTGTGGGCGGATCGAGCCCCCCATAGCTCGAGCCGTCCACAGCCCCGGCCCCGGGTGAGGGCGGTCATGGTCCGATTCTGGTTTGGTTCGGGTTTGCCGAACGCCGAACAAACCGGAGAACCGAACTCATGACCATCGACAGGATCGCCCTCAAGGACCTCGTTGAAAAGGGCTCCGACGCCGATCTCCTCAGGGAGATGATCGCCTTCGTTGCCGGCCGCATGATGGAACTCGACGTGGAGGCGCTGACGGGAGCGGCCCACGGCGAGCGCACGCCCAGCCGCATCAACCAGCGCAATGGCTATCGCCAGCGCATGTGGGAGACGCGCGTCGGCACCGTGCCGGTGGCCATCCCTAAGCTCAGGAAGGGCTCATACTTTCCCGCTTTCCTGGAGCCGCGCCGGGCGGCCGAGAAGGCCCTCATCGCCGTCATCCAGGAAGCCTACGTGCAGGGTGTGTCGACCCGCTCGGTCGACGACCTGGTCAAGGCCATGGGCATGACCGGCATCTCCAAGAGCCAAGTGTCGCGCCTGTGCGCCGACATCGACGAGCGCGTCAAGGCCTTCCTCGAGCGCCCGATCGAGGGCAGCTGGCCCTACCTGTGGATCGATGCCACCTACGTCAAGGTGCGCAACGGCGGCAGGATCGTGTCGGTTGCCGTAATAATCGCTGTCGGCGTCAACACCGACGGCCGCCGCGAGGTGCTCGGCATGGCCGTCGGCCCGTCCGAGGCCGAGCCGTTCTGGACCGACTTCCTGCGCTCGCTGACGCGACGCGGCCTCAGGGGCGTCAAG
>DATNRD010000367.1:0-4544 GCA_036703665.1 Candidatus Obscuribacterales bacterium | reverse complement strand
AGGCCTATGGAAAGTATTGCAACGAGCACCTCCTCAGCCGCAGCCCGGGACATCTGCTGCCCGGCGATGACGACTACTCGGGAGCCGACGGCGGCTCGGCTCGAGCTGCCGGCATCAGAATCCTGACCGGAAAGGGCGTGGATGATGATCTCATGATGTTCACGTCCGAGAAGGAATTAAGCAAGAAGCTGCAAATGGCCATGACAGCCGGGCGCATTGTAACGGCCGGTATTGGCAAGCAGCTCAATTCGGACAACACCACCAGCAACGGCCTGCCTGGCGGGCACGAATACTCCGTTATCGACTATGATCCCGAGACAAAGTTGGTTACGCTCCGCAATCCCTGGGGCGAAGGCGAGCCCAAAGACGCCAACGGCGATCCGCTCGACGGCACCGACGACGGTGTGTTTACCATGACCCTGGCGGACTTCCGCAAGCACTTCACCGTCATCAATTACCAGGAAGCCTGACGCGACCTTAATAGTTCTTGTTGTCGTTGTCCGGGCCGCTATCCGTATCGTCGTCCGGTCCAAGCCCGAAATCTATTAGCCAGTTGGGCGTCAGCAAATCACCCACCGTTCGGAAGAAACGTCCGACCGGAGAACCCTTCATCTTCTTGTTGGTGTTGGCCAGCTTGTCGCCTGGCCATGCAATCGTAGGTGTGGTGCGCTGTCCACCGGCGGCCGATCCCGGCTGCCCGGGCTGTCCTGGCTGCCCGGAGGTCTGGGTGGAGCCTACCGGTGGGGAGACGTTGGGCTTTGTTTTGGGATCTTGATCAAGATACGCGTTCCTGTTCTGCAGCTCGGCAGCCGTGTCCATAGCATCGCGATCGATGACCGGGCCGGAGCCGAGAAAATCACTGACACTGGCGCCGTTGACGACCCCTGAGGCACCGTTGTCCGAGTCATCGGCCATAACCGGCAAAGGCATAAAGGCGACAAGGGCGGCTAAAGCAACAGGAGCGAAAGACTTTGTCATGGTTCTCTCTCTACAGGCAAACAGTCGATCTTATATCATGCCCCCTTGATTTCAATATGAAGCAATTGTAGGGGTCCCCGACGAGCCGAAGGCGCAGGAGGAAACCCACGGGTTACGATACGGCTGGCTGGCTACTTTGAATGAATGCGCGTGCGCTAGGAAGCAGGCTTGTGAATGGGCGGCGTGTGCTACGGCGCGGGCGGGGATAAACCCCGCACGTACCGCTTCTGGGAAAACTCGCCCCGAGGCTATGCCTGTCCTTCCCACTCCGCAAGGAAGCGATCCAGGAACTGCTCCATGAACTCGTGACGTTCTTTCGCCAGCTGTCGCGCGGTCTGCGTGTTGAGCCTGTCTTTAATAAGCAGCAACTTTTCGTAGAAGTGGTTGATCGTCGGTCCGTTACTTGCTTTGTACTGCTCGAAGCTGTCGTGCAGCACTGGCTCCACGTCCGGGTCATGCATGGGTCGCCCGGCATGCCCTCCGTAAGCAAAAGTGCGCCCGATACCGATGGCGCCAATGGCATCGAGGCGATCGGCATCCTGCACCACCATTCCCTCGCGCGTGCTCATCCTGGTTGCCACTCCTGCGCCCTTGAAGGAGACGGTCTCGATAATTTCGCACACATGTAAGACAATTTCGGGCTCGACCCCAAGGCTTTCCAGCCACTGGCGCGCTACGCGCGGCCCGGCCGAGAGGTCTCCGTCGTGAAACTTCCAGTCAGCAACATCGTGAAGCAGCGCGGCAAGCTCGACGACAAACACGTCAACCTGCTCAGCGCGCGCAATGCGCAGCGCGTTGTTGCGGACGCGGTGAACATGCCACCAATCATGGCCTGATGACTCGCTCGCCAGTCTGGCGCGAACGAACTCCTCCGTGCGTCGTATGATATCGGCCGGCTCTGGCTTATTTGGCTGGGAAACCGGATCTGCCCTCATGTATCCTCCGCAGTCTTGGCTGTCCATCAACGATGCCGGGTCTTGCGCGCCTGCCCCGACCGGCGATTTCTCTGGCACTGAATTGCAGTTCTGGCCCACACCGTCAGCTTTCCAGCGTCTTTGAGAATGATTTCGGGAACTTCATAATATGAATTAACCGATTGCTGCTCACGAAACTGAAAAGGCGGCATCCCCATCTTGACATACTGCTTGCGGGTCTCCTCGTCCGTGCGGAAAAACAGCCTCTCCTCCCAGATGATTCCGAAAAAAACGGCGTCGCTGTAAAGCCCGAAGCAGCCGAACATCGGTCGCAGCTCCAGAGCATCCAGCTCGCGAAGCTGATCCAGTACATAGGCATTGAACGATCGGCGCTTCATAGCTTGTCCCCAGTTCCGTTCAGGCTGAGAGCCACGATATGACAGTACAATGTACCAGTGGGACACCGAACACCGTCACTTTTTTGCAACTGGCAAGCTCGAGGAGGCAAATATGCAAGCGATCGCATCCTTACCTGACAAGGCCGCCAGGTTGCTCGAGTCATTTTGCGAAGAATCCGACAGGGCTATGGGCGTGGCCGACCCCAAGACTTTCGAACGCTTCTGCAAGTTCGCCGTGGTCGCCCATTCTGAGAACATAGAGCTGGATCAAGATATGCTCTGCCTGCTCCTTGAGGAAAAGGAATGGCCTGCCGAACAGGCTGACGCAGCCGCAAAGCGTTACAAGGCAGCCAGATTTCTGCTCAGCATGTATGACCAGTACAGGACAGGACACCTTTCGCTCTAGGCACTACCTAGCTTGATCTCGAGATGCTCGAGCTGGCTGATTACCTCTTCGTCAGCCGGTGAGTAGGGGAATATAGTCTTCACTTCGTGCCAAGGGATGAACTCCTCCCTGGGGTCTTCGCCAACCGGGGTCATCCTCAGGACAATGTATTGCGGTCCGGTGCCGTCGCTTACGCCGAGCAGGATGCCGGTCAGGCTGCCGTCAGCGGTACGGACTGTAATGTGCTGGCCTACCTTTTCTCTGAGTTGCATGCAGCGCCTCCTTTGATGCTGCCAGGCCACCGATTCCAGGATAGCGCGCGGTAAGCGAACTGGGAAGTCGCACAGCCGACGCGGTCGTGCCGGGAAACAGCAAGCGCCTCGGTCGGCCGTTCAATGCTTGTCATTCCGGCGCGCCGGCACGGCGCTCCTGGCGATGCCTCGATATCGCAGGTGGTGCCGCATTCATGAGTGCCAGGTAAACCACGCCGGACACGGCGAGCCCCACAAACCAGGCATATTCGTACAGCGGCTTGAGGGCAGGCAGAACCAGTCCTCCCCAGGCCAATCCGCATCCCAGCAAGGTGGCCGCCACGGCACGCCAGTTCCAGCCGCCCTTGTAGGTATAGGCTCCCTGCCGGCTGTAAAGGTCGGGCAAGGCCAGCTGCCGTTTCCGGACAAGCCAGTAGTCGGTAATGAGCACCCCGGCTATAGATCCCAGACCGCCCGAATAGCCCAATAGCCAGCTGAAAATGTAGCCGTTCGGGTCGGCCAGCAGACGCCAGGGCTGCATGAGCAGCCCGACGATGCCGGTGATGAGCCCACCTGTGCGGAAGGAGATCCACTTTGGAAAAGCGTTGGCAAAATCGTTGGCCGGCGAAACCACGTTGGCGGCGATGTTGACGGACAGAGTGGCAACCGCCACGGTGAACATGGCGATGGCAACCAGCCAGGGCTCTGTAAACATGCCAATCAGCTTCACGGGATCCCAGAGCTCACTCATTTTCGCGTGCGGGTAGATGATCACAGCCGCCGATGTTATGAGCGCTCCCATGGCGGAATAAACCGTCATCGCCGAAGGCAGCGCCACCACCTGACCGAGGGCTTGCTCCTTCTGGCTGCGCCCGAAACGGGTGAAGTCGGGCATGTTGAGCGACAGCGTAGCCCAGAAGCCAATCATCGCAGTAACGGAGGGCACGAAGACAGGCATGAATTCCGCCAGCGTGTGAAACTTTCCGGAGTCCTCGACCAGATACCCGAGACCGTGCGCCTTCGCCACCGCCCAGACGAGCAGCATAAGGGTCATGAAAAACACAAAAGGTGCCGCCAGTCCAGCCACCTTGCGCACGTGATCCATGCCTTTGTAGATTACGTAGATGTTCAGTGCCCAGAAAAGCATGAACGACAGCCACTCGGTAGGCGCGTGCCCCGCCACTGGACCACCGAGCAATGTCGGCCAGGCAGGGAACACGGCCTTCAAGAACGTGTAGACGGCCTGCCCGCCTATCCAGGCTTGAATCCCGAACCAACCGCAGGCGACCAGAGCACGCATCAAAGCAGGCAGATTGGAACCCATGGTGCCGTAGCTGGCCCGAGCGAACACGGGAAAGGGAATCCCGTACTTGGTCCCTGGATGCGAGTTGAGCAGGATGGGGATAAGCACAATGGTGTTGCCAATCATAATTGTCACCAGCGCCTGCCACCAGTTCATTCCGGAGGCAATCAGGCCGGAGGAGAGCATGTATGTGGGAATGCAGGCCGACATGGCCATCCAGAGCGCCGCATAGTTGTACGTTGCCCACTTGCGCCTTTCCACTGGCACCGGCGCCAGGTCATGGTTGTACAGGTAGCTGCCGGCAATCGAGCCGTG
>DATNRD010000366.1:0-4085 GCA_036703665.1 Candidatus Obscuribacterales bacterium | reverse complement strand
CTACCGCTAGTGGTGGCGGAGCTCGAGAGCGATTGGTGCGGCCGGCGGCTGCCAGCGGCAATCGCTGGATGAGCCGGTGTTGCGTCCAGGCTTTTGCCTTGTGAGACTTGGATCGTACGGGGCAACAGGGTCAAGAGAGGGTCGGACACCCAGCCCACCTGGGGCTCCTACCTCTTTGAAGCGCTCATCACCTCCTGCTGCCCCTAACCACGACTAAGCCCGAATTGTATCTGATGCTCCCGGCTGTCTGGCCGCCCGGCGCAAGCAAAGCGAGCGGCATGCCTTCGCATCTTTATCCTCTTACTCGGGAAAGGAGCGACTTAGGCGGGGCGCCCCTACTTCCATTCGATGGACTTCATGGCGTTGATGGCGTCCTGGAGGTATTTCATGTAGGAGTCGACCGGCGCCTGGAAGTAGACCTCCTGGATTACCCTGCCGGTGCGGTCGGCGTCGATGAAAAGCTCGTAGATGTCCTCCTGGATCTTGTTGTAGCGTCCGAATACCGTCAAGACTCGCTTGCCGTTGAAGTCTTCTACCTGCGCGCTTATTAGCGTAAAGTCCTCGGGGTTGTGCTTGTCGCGCAGGATCTCGCGCAGTGAGCCGTACTCTTCGTCGGTCAGCACGTGGGGCTCTTGTTCCAGGACGGAATGAAACCGTTCGCCCAGCGCCGCGTTTACCGGCAGCCCCCGGTAGTAGAAGCAAAGCATGGCTTTGGGGTCTTCAACCGGATGAAACTCCCGGAAAGAGCGCGTGCCGATCCCGCCCTCAAACCGGTAAGGCGGTCCCTCGACCCAGCCCTCGGGAAAGACCATGCGGGCTATCTGCCCATGCCCTATAAGTTCCTGTCGTTCATTGCTGGCTGTTGTCATTTCACGCTCCCGTAAACTGCAGCTGACTACTTCCACTGGATTGACTTAAAGGACGCCGAAGCCTCGGCAAAGTGCAGCGGATAGGCATCGCGGGGCGCCTGGAAGTAAACTTCCTGGACGATGGTACCGGTGCCGTCGCCGTCAATGTGCACGGCGTGGACGTCTTCCTCGGTCTGCTTATAGCGTCCTTCGACTATCAAGACCTTCTTGCCGGCAAGCTCCCGCGTGGCAGCCACAAGCAGCTTGAAGCTGTTTGCTTCCGCCTTGTCGCGAACAATCTCTGCCACGCAGGCATACTCGGAAGGGGTCAAGACGTGAGTCGGCTTGTTGAGGATGCTCTGGAACGCTTGCGCGCACTCCTGGCTGACGCGGTGCCCACGGAAGAAGAAGCAGATTTTGACCCGTGGCTTGTCCAGCGGGTGGAACTCCCTGAACCTGCGCCTGTCTTGTTCGCCGGCCGGCTGAGGCGTTTCCACCCAGCCCGGCGGCAGGCTGATATAGCCTATGCGCCCGTAGTTGGTTATCTCGAGACGGGGCTCTTCCTTGCGCTCCCGTGTCTTTTCCCGAGCGGACTGGATCGTGGCTTCGTCGAAGAAACGGTCGATCTCGTCGCCCACAGACTTCTTGTAGTTGTCCAGCGCCTCTTCAATTGACTGGGTGCGGGACGAGCCGTCGGGATTGCTAGACATCGGTTGCATTTAGCCTGGGGAAAAACGGATAGCCTGGGGGACACCAGAAGAATACCGCGAGAGGTCCGCTAACTCCACTTTAGCAATCGGCAAGCAACCGGTGCGGGCAGCCGCTCCTTCGCCGTGCGCGCTCGGTAAAGTTTATGCAGCACGGGGCAAGATGGCCGAGGCCGAAAAGGCCAAGAAGCGAGCGCTTGCTATTGTTCAGCGGGCGTACGGGCCGGAGCACCCGGCGGTGGCAAACTGCCTGGAGGAGTACGCGGAGCTGTTGAGGCAAAGCAGGCGCCATCAGGAAGGCAGCCAGTGCGAGGAACGCGCCCGGGCGATAAGGGCAGCCCAGGGCAGGAAGCTGTAGCAGCGGAAACGGGCAGGCAAACCGGCATGGCGTGCCGCGAGCGCCGCTGGTGTGCGATCTCCGTCACGCGGATCCACAGGACCTGCCCCGGTTTCAAAGAGAAAAATTTATAGGATTCGCCGTACGAATTTATGCGGCCGCCTATACCACCGCCGGTGAGCTGCCGTTCATACTTGTAGTGCGTGCAATCGGCGTCTTATGAGGCTACGAGGGTTCTTGTCCGGTGGGATTGGCAATCTGTCAGTAGATTCGATGATTTCAACGACAGCGAAAGGAACTCGCTGTTTCGGACCTGACCTGGGAATGAAGCTTATTACGTGCGGCTTACTTGCTCCAGAGCCCGGCGCCTTAACCGGAGGAACATAGGAGATGGTAGACAGCTGCACTCAGACGGAAGGCTTCCGAGCGTTCGCCCTGGAAGCGTACACTTTATTCATCAACCGAACCCAGGACTGGGCGGCGGAAAGCACCGCCCGGCTGCACATGCGCATGGCCAGCCGGAGCGATACGCCGCCCCATGTTTTAGCGGCGCTGGCCAGGGCCGAGGCGGTTTCCGTCCTGGAGAGGGTGGCGGAGAATCCGCGAACGCCCGTAGATGTGCTGGAGCAGCTTGCCCGGCATGAGTCGGCGGCCGTAAGAGCGGCCGTGAGCGAAAACGAGAACGTTCCGGGCAGGACGCTTCTGACCCTGTCCGCGGACGAGGACCCGGACGTTCGGTTCAAGATGGCGGAAAATCCCCGGCTGTCGCCACTTATCCTGAGGCAACTGGCCGCCGACGACAACCCGTTCGTTGCCTTTCGAGCACAGAAAACTCTACTGCGCATAAAGCCGGCAGACGTCGTGGAAATGAATGCGCCGCGGCGGAAGTTGCTCTGCGTCTGATAACAACCCTGGCATAAGAAAGCTGGCGGAACATTGTTCCCGGCCGGTCGTCTGTTTGGCGGTAGCACGGCTGGTGAGCCGTGTTTTGAGTGCGCGATAATAAGCGCGGCCCCCGAGCAGTTTGTCAACAGCTCGAGACGGGACCCGGCGACGGCACGAAACGACTTGTACCAGGAGGGTAACATGGCACACGATTCCAGGATAGCGGCGGGCTTGCTCGGCATGGTTGTTTGCGCGACCCAGCTTCTTTCGCCGGCAACGGCGCACCAGCTGGAAGGGTCGGTGCACAAAGGCCAGTCCGGTGGTGGCATAAAGCAGTTTTTCCAGGAGCATCCCAAAATCAAGTCTGCAACCGTCGGCGCCGGACTGGGCGCGGCAGCTGGCGCCGGTGTCGGCCTCATCTCCGGCAAGGGCATAGGGCGTGGAGCGGCAATTGGCGCCGGGACAGGCGCCGGTGTCGGGCTGATTCGCTCGAGCAACACGATGAAGGCACACCCGGCCGTCAAGAACACGGCCACGGGTGCGGTGGTCGGTCTGGGGCTCGGCCTGGCAGCCACCCGCGGGCACGGCAAGACCGGCAAGGTAGTGGGAGCGACAGCAGCCGGTGCTGCCGTGGGCCTTGGTTACAGCTTGCTCAAGGACAAACTCAGATAGCCGCCGGTCATGAAACATGCCGGTCAGGGCGCGCTCGATGCCCTGGAGCCGCTGCTTGTGGAGATCCGTAAGCAGAAAGCGCTCAAGGAAAAGAAGCGCGGTGTGTTTTACCGCGGTGCAACCGCCTTCCTGCACTTTCACGAAGACCCAGCCGGGTTTTTCGCTGATGTGCGCGGTAAGTCCGGTTGGGTGCGGCTGCCGGTCAACACGGACGCGGAGCGGGCCCGGCTTGTGTCCATGGTCGCCGAACTGACTTCCTGACGGCACTGGCAAAGTCCGCGACGTTCCTGCTGATTGAGTCGCTGACCGCCTCAGATGTTGTCCATGAGCCACTGGGCGCGGCGCACGAGGTCGTTGACGGCGTCCTCGATGGGCGGCATGGGCTCGTAACGCCCCTTGCCGGCGCCGAACTCATAGACTGAGGCGGTGAGATTGCGAAGGATGGGATGGAAGTTAAAGGAGAGCATTTCCCTGTACGCCTGCGTCGGACCCCACCCCTGCCGGTCTATGCGATAGATGGCCACCATGCAGCCGGTCCTGTCCGCGCCCTGCTGGCAATGAACGTACACCGGTTGCATGCGAGGATTTTTCACTATGGAAAGGAACTTGTTGATGACGGACTTGGGAATGCGCTCG
>DATNRD010000365.1:0-8816 GCA_036703665.1 Candidatus Obscuribacterales bacterium | reverse complement strand
CCGCCGATAACACCACAAATATTTTGCCTTTCATCTTCCGGAAACTTCCTCTTTGCAAGAAATGAGCATGCTGCCCGCCGGCCCGATTGCTAAACGTCACACGATCTTTTCATCCCAATGTTCCATTACGTCACGGCACATTATAGGTTCTTGCCATGTCGTTTGCGGCCGACAGCGGGTCTCAATTCCGGATTGTAACCGGATGTCAGTGGTAAGTGTTCAGTGCTGAGCCTTCCCCGCCTGTCATTCTGAGGAGCCCCCTCGGGGGCGACGAAGAATCTCTCACCGCAGCGCCTGTAGGTCAGAATTTCTTCGCCTCGCCTTGCACGGCTCAAAATGACATTGCGGAGACGTCCAGTTGAGCCAGCGGGCGGGCTCAACTGTATGAGATAGTAGCTCGGGCGCGCGAATAAGGCGATGGGAAAGTCCTCGTGGGTTCCAGGAGGGTTCCCATCACCTTTTTCGGCCGGTGCCTCTACTTCGTAGCAGCACGCCTGCTGCGCAGTCCGCTGCGGATGAGCAAGGCTCCGGTAAGAAGGAACATCGCCGCTATGACCGGCAAGAACCCGCGCTGGGAAGCCTCGAGGTACCTGAGCGACAGGAAACCGGCGCCGCTCAGGAAGAGGAAGCCGGCGCCGCCGAAGATGGTTGCCCAGTACGCAGTGTGTGGCTTGCCCCCGGTGAGCGAGGAGAGCCTCGCCGCCAGGGAAAGAGCGAACGACAAGCCGGCCAGCAGGAAAACAACAAGCATGATGTACGCGATTGCGTCCATGGTTGCCCTCACGTGGTGAAACGGCGCGCCCTGACGGGCGTCCGGAAAGGGGTCGGTGTGGGAAGTGATGCGGACCGGCAGCTTCTCCTTAATTCGACAAGCATCACCGACCTGCGCTGACAGGCTGGGATTTGCTCATGTGGGGAGTGCGGCTGGGCTGCTTTGCTTTTGTGTATCCGGGAATGGAGGCAGAGAAGATGTCCCGACCCTACCCTTTGCAACGGTATTTTGCAAGGCGTCCTTACTCTGCTCCGGGCTCGGCTGGGTGCTCAGGCGAGCCCGGACACAGTCGAGGCGGCAATCCATAATGTTGTCCGGCAGCCAGAGCAGCCCTGGGAAAATTCTCTGAGGTTGTGAGAAAAATGTTTGGTTGGCAAAGTTAGCGCCGGCTGCGAGGGCAGTCGGCCGGGCTGCCCCGGGTATCAACTCAGGAGGAGGCCTGTGCGGCCATTTGCTCCATGAAGAAGTCCACCTCTTCGGAGCGCGGTAGCGCCGGTATGGCTCCGGCACGCGTGCAGGTGAGCGCTCCTACGGCGTTGGCTCTGCGAACAATGCCGGAAATCTGGTCCGCCGTAAGCCGCGCCAACGCCAGCTGCCTGTCGTCGGCATCCTTGACGTAGGGGAGCAATCCTGCAATTACCCCCGAGTTGAAGCCGTCGCCTGCTCCGGTTGCCTCGACCAGCTGCACGGAAAATCCCGGCACCGGCCTGCTGCCGCCGGCGCAGGTGAAGTAAGCGCCGCGGGCATCGAGCGTGACGATAAGCAGCGGCACGTTGTGATCCTGGCGCAACTGGTCGGCAGCAGCCAGCTCACGCGAGCCCGTGAGGAACTCCAGCTCGTCCTGGTTGATCTTGACTACATCGGCCCAGTGCAGGGTGTCCAGGATTTTCTGCCGGCAGGCTTCGGCTGACGGCCACAAGCCGATACGCACATTGGGATCGTACGAGACGAGCAGCTTATGCACGTGCGCCAGCTCGACGGCTCGCTTTGTGGCTTCTGCTGCGGGGCTGGCAATCAGAGAGATTGACCCGAAGTGCAGCACGCATGCTTCGGCAAACAGATGCGGCTTCAGGTCTTGCGGGTCGAGCCTGGCGTCCGCACAGGCAATCTTGCTGAACTCGGCCAGCTTGCGATCGCCGGTCATGGTGGTGACGACGTATGCCATGCGCGTCTGCGCGTTGGCGTCTACGACCGTTCCGTCCGTGTCGACGCCTTCGTCGACCAGTACCTGCAGCAGCCAGCGTCCGAAGGCGTCGTCGGAGACCCTGCCGATAAAACCTGTAGACACGCCCTGCCTGGCCAACCCGACTGCCGTGTTGGCAGGCGCTCCGCCAGGAGCCTTGGTGAAAATCTGAGCCCGATCGAGCTCCGCTCCCAGGGTTGTGCAGACCCAGTCAACTAGAATTTCACCCAGGCAGAGTACCGATGGCATGCGTGTCTATCTCCAACAAGCGCCGCCGGCGCATTGCCCGGGCGGGGTCAACCCGCCCGCACTCCGCGCGCCCGGCCGGTGCGGCGACCATGAAGCACGATTATACCGGGCTCCTCCGGCGCGCGGATCCTCTCTCGGCTCGGGCCGTGCGTAGGGAGGTCGCCGAGACTCGCTAGCCAGTTGAAGCGTTTAGACCAGGGCTCATGGCTGCATGAGCGAAGGAAGCGTCGTAAGGAGGCCCCCAAGCATTTAGCCCGCCTGGGGCGTATTGCCATGCGCCCCAGGCGGGCGACAGAGCAAGGCGGAGTAGCCGCCCGTGTCAACCCTACGAAGCCACCTGACTTCCGGCCTAAAGCCGGCCGGCTGTGCGTTAATTCATGTGGACAAGGCAAGGAGCGCGGGTATGATACTGAGGAAAGGCTCTCTTGGCAAGGAGTGTAGCTAAGATGGCAGACCCGCTTGAAAGTGCACGCCCGCGAGAGGCGAGAGAGTCCACAGTTGCCCGGCTGGACGAAAGCTTTGAGGTAAAGCTGGCCCAGGAGCTGTTTCGCGAGCTCGACCAGCTTATGAGACAGGGTGTAGAGCCTTTCGGAGGCGGCATCCGACCTCCCGGAGAAAGAGATCTCATGGCCGGCGTCAGCCCCGAGCAAGGTGCAGCCAGGCTGCAGGGCACGGTAGACGAAGGCGTGCGCGTCACTCCCGAGCTTTACCAGGGAGGCGGAGGCGACATGCGCGCCGCCACGATGCAGCCTCAGGACACGACCGTCATGCAGCAGACCGTGGACACCAACGTTCAGCAGACGCAGGATCTATACAGGGAAGTGTACGCCTAGCTAGTCAGGTTCCTCCAGTCCGGACGGCGCCAAGTGGGCAGGAATGGTCCGACGCGAGGGCACCGTTGCGGACGCGTGTTTTGTTTGATGGCCGGTGTGATTACGCTGGCTGGGCTTGCTCCGGCACTTGCCCTGGCGCGATCTTATCCTGGCATGAACGCGACAAGCCGCTAGCAGAGCCGCAAAATGTGTGATGGCAGAGGCTGTGGGCGAGATTTGGGTGCGTGAATGGCTGCCCTCGTGCTTGGCAATGACGCTTAAGCGCCAGGCACTGTGCCGACCCAGCTCTTGATAACCATCTTTTTCTTGAAGGTACTGAAGCTTTAGATTGAGCCTGTCATTTCTTAGGTTCCTCAAGCCAGGACAAAGAACACCAACAAGCAGACCCTGCTCATCTCTGGACTGTGTCTACTCCCGCCTCTTGTGAGGTCAGGGTGTTCTAGCCGCTGTACAGGTCGTGTGGCGGTCGGACACAGCACGGCACTGACTGATTGACTTCAGCCTTGATGGTCCTTCAACTGAGCGGCTTTTCAGCTCAGGCGGAGGACCAGGCCGTTTACCAGAAGCGGAACGGAGGACCCATGGCACGGAAATGTCAGGTTCCCGGGCGTAACTTCTGCGCCCCCAACGGAAAAATCGCCGCCCTCTTCGTGGACATCGACGGCACCATCTCGGTGTGCGAGCCGTACTTCGAAGAGGCCAAACAGCGGTTCGGATACTTCATGTCTCTTCGCGGTTTCGACCGCGCCGAGGCGATCAAGCTCGTTCGCGAGATCGAGCTTGCTTATATCGAGAAGCACGGGTTCGAGCGCGATGCACTGGCCACGGCGATGGTCAATGCTTACCGGCGGCTCGCCCGGCGCAAGGGCGTGAGGACGAACAAGTTCGACCGCGGCATCTGCGAGGACATTGGTCGCTCGCCGTACTTCCGGGAGCCCGAGCTGTTCCCCAATGCCGCTGCCGTGCTCGGGCGGGCGCACCACAACTTCCGGATCATCGCGGTGACCATCGGCAACCGCGAAGCCCAGAAATACAAGATCCGGCAGGCCGGCCTCGCTACCGTCTTCGACGACATCATCATCACGCAACGCGACGACAAGGCTGCCCTCGTGCGGGCCGCGATCGAGGATCTCAACATCGATCCCCGCTTCTCCGCCTTCATCGGCAACAGCCTGCGCTCCGACGGCGCCTGTCTGAAGGAGACGAACTTCATCTACCTGCCGATGGAGCCCGGCTGGGCTTTCGACAAGGCGGTGCTGCCCAGGCAGACCGGGTACGAGGTCTTCGAGGTGAAGGACTGGCGCGATGCGGAGGAGCGGGGCATCAACCGCCTGCTTCGCCGCCGCCAGAGCGTTGGCGAGACCGACAGCAGCGGCAGCCAGGGGGCGCATCCCAAGGCGACCCCCAGGCCCGGCCGTGCCCGTCGCCCCGCCAAGCGGCAGCGCAGCAAGCCCGGCGCGCGGTGACAGTTTCAGACCGGGCAGTTGCCCGGATTGTGGGACTGAACGACAAAGGCAGGAAGCCGGTCGACAATCGCCGTTCCACGACGGGGCGCTTGCCGGCACCGAGGCAACGTCCATGCTTGATGCAATCCCTGGGGGCGCGGGCGTCCGTGCGCCAGGAAAAGCCTGGCAAAGGGGGGATATATGTAGGAGATATTGAAACCCTTTCAAAGAACCCAGCGGGGCTTCGTGAGTCAGCAAGCGCGAGTAACGCAGGCAGCGACAGCGAAGCAATCTGTATACCCGCCCAGATAAGCCTGACCAGCACTGGAAGCGAGTCTTGCGCCGTATGGGAAACCAAAAGGTGAAGCGTAGACAGCGAGTGGGTAGGCTGTGTGATTGAGCCCCGAAATGCGAATCAATGAGGAGCCGACGTCTTGGATGCAGCGGAAGGCAACAAAACCCTCGCCTTACAGGTCTGGTGAGGGAAACCTCCGGGGTCGGAGAGCATGGCATGCACACATAGGGTTCTGCAGGAACCTGGGAGAGCGTGAACGCCTCCGCCAGCGAGTCTGAAGCGGTATCACGTCATAGGCAGGACCGAAGGACGTGAGAGGGGCGCACGCAGTCATAGCGCTGCGTAGTACCGACGATAGCGGGTAACTGGACCCACCAGGAGCCGAAGGAGGGAAGGCAAACCTGCCAGTGCGAAGCGGGTGAAGCGCGAGAGCAGCGGAATCGTAGGAGAGAAAGACAATGGAGAAGCCAAGCTCCTCAACGGTCTCAACGAAACTTCAACGGATAGCAAAACTGGCGAAGGAAGCACCAGACATGGTGATAACGTCGCTATCGCATCACGTGGACGTGGAATTCCTGAAGGAAGCGTTCGACAGAACCCGCAAAGACGGGGCTGTGGGCGTGGACGGAGTAACTGCGGAGCAGTACGAACAGCGACTAGAAGAAAACCTCGAGTCGCTGCTAAACCGCTTTAAGAGCGGCACGTACAAAGCACCACCTGTGCGTCGTGTGCATATTCCCAAAGCGGGTACTGATAAGACCAGACCGATAGGGATACCTGCCTTTGAGGATAAAGTTCTTCAGCAGGCAGTGAAAATGCTGTTGGAAGCAGTATATGAGCAAGATTTCCTACCGTGCTCATATGGCTACCGACCGAGCAGGCGACAACACATGGCACTCGAGCAGGTATGGAAATCCACCATGGATGCTGGAGGCGGCTGGGTGATAGAAGCCGATATCCGAGACTTCTTCGGAAAGCTTCAACACCAGCACCTTAGATGCTTCTTAGACCAGCGGGTGCGCGACGGGGTAGTTCGGCGCACGATCGGAAAATGGCTGAATGCGGGAGTAATGGAGTTCGGAAAGCTGAGCTATCCGGAAGACGGGACACCGCAAGGCGGCGTAATTTCGCCAATCCTGGCCAACATCTACTTGCATGAAGTGCTAGACAAATGGTTCGAAAGCACAGTGAAACCACTGATGCGGGGGCGAGCGACACTCGTCCGGTATGCCGACGACTTCGTCTGCATATTCGAACTGGAAGACGATGCACGACGTGTAATGAAGGCATTGACCAAACGATTCGCGAAATATGGGTTGACCCTGCACCCTGACAAGACACGGCTCATTGATTTTCGTAAACCAATGAGACCGCCAAAATCGGGGACCGGTGGAGACAGTGGTAGCTTCGACTTTCTCGGGCTACAGCACCACTGGGGGACATCCATGAAAGGGAAATGGTGCGTAAAGCAGAAGACGAGCAAGAGCAGGCTGAAGCGGGCTCTTGCGGCCATCACGGAGTGGTGTCGGAAACACCGACACGAGCCCGTACGAACTCAGCGGGAGAAACTGGCAGAGAAAGTACGAGGACACGACGTGTATTACGGCGTCACCGGCAACGCACCAGGGCTTTACAAATTCCATCGACAGGTCGAGCGAATCTGGCACAAGTGGCTAAACCGCCGGTCCCAGAAGCGAAGCGTGACATGGGACAAGTTCAAAGCCTACCTTCGACGATTCCCTCTGCCAAAGCCGAAAGTGTATGCCAGTGCCCTCAAAGCGTAGCGAAGCCGCGCCTTGGGAACCGAGTGCCTTAGACGGGCACGCTCGGGTCTGCGGGGGAGCCAGCGGGGCAACCCGCTGGCTTATCCCAATCGCCCGCTTGCGGAGCGGGAAGCTCCCGCGCTCCCAGGGTGGCTCACTTTTCACCATCCTGAACTTCGGTTCGGGAGCACCCAAACAGGAGGCTGTCATGGACACCGTATTGCAGGTGCTGCCCATCGCGGCAGTGCTGGCTGCGGCGCTCGTGGCGCTTGTGGTCTGGTATCGACGGGAGTATCTTCTTGCCAAGCGAGGCGCCGGCCGTCCCTGCCAGTGCGGCAAGGGGCAGGACCGCTGCCCGTGCTGCGAGGGAGAACTCACGATGCTCAATCTGCCTGGATCGATGGGGCAGGATGCTGATAAGGAAGGGGCGGGCAGGGTTCCCGAGAGCCGCCGGCGACTGCGCGACCTGGGCGTGAATACCGGTGTTTTCGCCACTGGCTCCAACAACGCCATAACGGACGTTGCGGGCGTCAGCGTCGGACACACAACGCTTGTGGAAGGTGAGGGACCGCTCGTGCCCGGCAAGGGACCGGTGCGCACCGGCGTAACCGCCATCATTCCACACGGCGGCGACATCTGGAACGAGCGCGTGAGCGCCGGCGTGTATGTCTTGAACGGCAACGGCGTCGTCACCGGGCTCGATTGGATCAAGGAGTCAGGTTTCCTGGAAGGACCGATTCTGCTCACCAACACGCTCTCGGTCGGCACCGTCTACGATGCCGCCATCACCTGGATGCTGGAGCGCTACAGCCAGATCGGCATCGAGGACGACACGTACCTGCCGGTCGTGGGCGAGTGCGATGACAGCTCGCTCAATGACATCCGCGGGCGGCACGTGAAGGCCGAGCACGTGCTGGCTGCCCTCAACGGAGCCAGGCCCGGACCGGTCGCCGAAGGCGCGGTCGGTGCCGGCACCGGCATGATCTGCTACGACTTCAAGGGCGGCATCGGGACGTCCTCCCGTGTTCTGCCTGTCGAGGATGGCGGTTACACCGTGGGCGTGCTGGTCAACTGCAACCACGGCGATCGCCGCCAGCTTCTGGTCAACGGTGTCCCGGTCGGGCGGCTGCTGCCCGAGGACCCGGCTACCGAGCACCGCGAAGGCTCGATCGTCATCGTCGTGGCTACCGACGCGCCGCTCACGTCGCGCCAGCTGCGCCGGCTCGCCAAGCGCGCCTGCGTTGGCTTGGCCCGGACCGGTTCAGTGGCGCAGAACAGCAGCGGCGATTTCGTGCTGGCCTTTTCCACGGGCAGGAAGCTGCCTCGCAACCCGGAGGCTCCGGTCAACAGCTTCCCGCAGCTCGACGACGAGTACGTAAACCCGCTGTTCGAGGCCGTGGTGGAAGCCACCGAGGAAGCCATTCTCAATGCGCTGTTCATGGCTAAGACGGTGGTCGGGCGCGACGGCAACGTCGCCCATGCCCTGCCCATCGATCGCTGCCTGGAGATTCTGCGTGCACACGGTAAGCTTGCACCCGAAAAGTAAAGGGTACCCCCATGCTCTCGTGCAAAAAGCATCCGGCGTGCAGCAGGCTTTACCGGGAATCCGGGCGCGTCAAGCTGCACGATATCTATCGTGTCCACCTGGCCAGGCGCCAGGGACAGGACATCTGGATCGTCGACGGCGCCCGCGTCGTCAGCGAGCTTTACCCGGCCTTCATCATGGGCGGCAACGACCAGCGTTATCGGTTCAACCCGGAAAACGAGGTCTGGATCGATAACCGCATCGGCATCGAGGAGTTCTGTTACACGGTCCAGCACGAGCTCATCGAGCGCAAGCTCATGCGCGAGCGTGGCTGGTCCTACGACAGGGCTCACAGTGAGGGTGGGCTGGAGCGCGAGAAGCAGCTCCGGCTCCGCCAGAAGCGCCTGGTCGCCCGCAAGGAGGCAGCCGTGCTGCCCATGCCGCTCGGTGAGTACGGCGAGAAGCTGCCCAAGGACAAGCGGGATGTCCGCGTGAGCCTGCGCGGCATCTACCGGCACTACCTGGGCAAGCACGCCGGATTGGCGGTCTGGATCGTGGACGGAAGCAGGGTCCGCCGGGACATCCACGGTGACTTCTGCTTCGGCGGTCACGACAAGAAGTACCGCTTCATCCCGGCTGGCGAGGTCTGGCTGGACGCTGCCATGTCCGTGGAGGAAGCGTGGTTTGCGCTCATCCAGGAGCTGGTCGAACGCGACGTCATGGCCGGCGGGGGGGCGTACGACGTGGCCTA
>DATNRD010000364.1:0-5848 GCA_036703665.1 Candidatus Obscuribacterales bacterium | reverse complement strand
TTATTCTCAATCACATAGGCTGGGAGTCCTGGCGCGAGGTGCTGGCAATTGCGCGGGAGCATCCCAACGTTATGGTAGAGACCTCCTGGCAGCCGGCCGCAGTGATCAGGCGCGCAACCGATCGGTTGGGTGCCGAGCGTGTGCTTTTCGGCTCGGATTATCCGATGTTTCAGGAATGGCAAGCATTACGCGAGGTCAAGGAAGCCCTATCCCCGGCGGAGTACGAACTCGTGGTATCGAAGAACGCCGTTAGTTTACTGGGTTTGGAGCCAGGCGTGCACAATATGACCAGGTCCGCAGCCGAGGCTGCCGGTGAGCGGCGTATTTAGCGGCAGAATGCCGGATTGCCGCGAAACAGAGGCGTCCGCGCCTGAGCGGCGCGGGCGGGCACGAATTGCCGGGACAATCAGTCTTTGTGTCGATGTCGGTTGATGTGTCGTGTGTCAGAATCTCAACAGTGCTGCTGCGATTCGACGAATAATAAAGCTGTCTGTGCGCAGCGCGTCGACGCGGCAGCCAATTTTTTCTCAGCTTCTGGACGAGGCGGGCAGGGGCCCGGCTTAGAACCCTATGGTGAGGCTGCTCGGTTCCTAGACTGTCGCCAGCGACTATCAGAAGACCGGCAGCCCGGAGAGTTCCACCGGCTGCTCCCCGGCTTGCGCCAGCTCTCGCTCGACGTCCGCGACCATAAGCAGGGTAGTGACGACGGCGTCCTCGTTGAGAGACATGCTGTCGATACCCTGCTCTACAAGAAACCTGGCAAAATCCGGATAGTCGCTGGGTGCCTGCCCGCAAATGCCGATTTTTCTTCCAGCCCGCTTTGCCGCAGCGATTGCCTGGGCAACCGTTCTCTTAACCGCTTCGTTGCGCTCGTCAAAGAGGTGAGCGATTATTTCGGAGTCTCGGTCAAGTCCCAGTACGAGCTGGGTAAGATCGTTGGATCCAATTGAAAAGCCGTCGAATACCTGGGCAAAGAGGTCGGCAGCGACAACGTTGGCGGGAAGCTCGCACATGACGTAGACCTCGAGCCCCTCATGCCCGCGAACAAGACCGTTGGCCGCCATCTCGGCAATGACACGCTCCCCTTCCTCGACAGTGCGGCAGAAAGGTATCATGACCTTGAGATTTGTCAGCCCCATCTCATCACGCACTTTGCTGATGGAGCGACACTCGAGGGCAAAGCCGTCCCGATAACGCTCGTCGTAGTAGCGCGAGGCGCCTCGGAAACCGATCATCGGATTCTCCTCGCGGGGCTCGAACTGAGCGCCGCCCAGCAGATTGGCATATTCGTTGGTTTTGAAGTCCGACAAGCGAACGATGACCTCTCTGGGGTAGAAGGCGGCGGCGATGGTTGCGATGCCTTCGGCCAGCTTGTCGACAAAGTAGTCTTCGCGTCTTTCGTAGAGGCGGGTCAGCTCGCCGATTCTGGCGGCTACTGCAGGATCTGCAAGAGAGTCGAACCTGGTTAAGGCCAGGGGATGTACCTTGACCTCGTGAGCGATGATGAATTCCTCGCGCGCAAGCCCGACGCCTGCAACCGGCAGCGCTGAGAGAGAAAATGCCTGCTCGGGGTTGCCGAGATTCAACATGATTTTGGTACGTGTTTTCGGTATCTCATCGAGGCGCAACTCCGTTCGCGTAAACGCCAGGCGTCCTGCAAGAACCGTTCCTACATCTCCCCCGGCGCAATTGACCGTGATGTCCCGGTCATCGGTCAGTGTCTCCGTGGCGCGCCCGGTGCCGACGATGCAGGGCACGCCGATTTCCCGGCTGACGATCGCAGCGTGACATGTTCGGCCACCACGGTTGGTGACAATAGCGGCTGCGCGCTTCATGATTGGCTCCCAGTCCGGGTCTGTCATGTCCGTGACCAGAACGTCGCCATCGCGGAACCTGCCAAGCTCGTGTGCCGACTTGATTAGCCTGGCGGGACCTGTCCCGATGCGCTGCCCGATCGCGCGCCCGGTCAGCAGCACTTCTGCCTGTTCATCCAGGCGATACGATTCGAGCACCTGGACATTCTTGAGGGCGTGCACGGTCTCCGGCCTGGCTTGGACCACGTAGAGCAGGCCATCAATGCCGTCTTTAGCCCATTCAACGTCCATAGGTGTAGGACGCCCATGCCGGGCCGAGTAATGCTGTTCGATCAGGCACCCCCACCGAGCCAACAAGAGCGCTTCGTCGTCGCTCAGGCAGAGCCGCTGACGGTCCTCCGGCAGGGTCTCGAGATTGCGTGTTGTGCGTGTACCGTGGCCTGCATAAACCATGCGGAATTGTTTGGCGCCGATCTTGCGGCGGATGATCGGCCGGTGCCCCGTTGCAAGAGTCGGCTTGAACACGAGAAACTCGTCAGGGTCGACTCGCCCGGCCACCAGGTTTTCACCTAGTCCATAGGAAGCAGTCACGAGGACGACGTCACGGAATCCGCTCTCCGGGTCCAGCGTAAACAACACGCCGGACACAGCCAGGTCCGATCGCACCATCTTCTGGACGCCGATGGAGAGCCTGACGGACATGTGATCGAATCCCTGATCGATGCGATAGGAGATTGCCCGATCGGTAAACAATGAGGCGAAACAGTTGAGGCACGCCTCCAGCAGCGCTGTTTCTCCCCGTATATTGAGGAAAGACTCCTGCTGCCCCGCGAAGGAGGCTTCCGGCAGGTCCTCGGCCGTGGCACTCGAGCGCACTGCCACGTCGACGTGACGCCCGTACCGGCGCTCCATTTCTGCATACGCTTCCCGAAGGTCCGCCTCGACCGCGGCAGGCAAGCCGGCTTGTTTTATAAGCGCGCGGGCTGTCTGCCCGCAACTTGCCAGTTGGTCCGGATTGTCTTTGTCGACTCTGGACACAGTGTCGCGCAGAGCCTCTTCGATCTTTCCTGCCTTCAGGAGCTCAGAGTAGGCGTCTGCTGTTATGACGAATCCGCCCGGCACCCGGACATCGCTCCATGCCAGCGATCGGATTAGTTCGCCCAGGGAAGCATTCTTTCCCCCCACGAGAGGCACGTCGTCTAATCCGACTTCTTCCAACCATCTGACGAATCTACTCATCTTTTGCCCCTGATCTTTGCAAGAGTTACGCTGGTCTTCACGTTCTACGCGTGGTTGCGCCCGCAAGGCAGCTCTGTCTGAGGCGCTGGGTGCGAGTCACCGACTCATATCAAAGCGCACACACGGCAACACGACATCAGCCAGGCGGACTATATTCGAGCACCGCATGGGTGATGGTTAGACGCAGTGGCACACACAGGAAGATCGTAAGGTTTCGGCCAAGACAGGTCACCCGCCTCGAAACTGTCATCCTCTTACGCGGAGCGGCGAAGGATCTCGTGTCGGCACAAGGAGATGGTTCCTTCGGTCGCGCAGCCCGCCCTGAGCGGATGCTGTCAATGCGAAGCCAGGCTGCTGGAGCATGCGAAGGGCTCCCTCAGGACCGCTTTCGCTCCGCTCAAGCTCCTCAGGATGACAGTTTCCGGGTTCGATCACCTGTGCTGGCCGAATCCTTACGGAAGATCCAGGTGCATTGCTAAGCAACGCCCAGCTATGGCCCTGAGGGGGCATGGGGGTAGGTCCATAGCTGGTGCGTCTCGACTAGGCAGCCAGACCGGAGCCGGGTAGTGGCGCGCCGGTCTCGGGAGAGGAAGCAGTTGCCCGGTCGAAGGTACCTAAACGGTCAACGTGGCTGAGGACGTCGAGCGCGCGCGTGATGATCTCTTTGAGCTCCTTCTCGAGAGCCTGTACGCGCCAACACTCATCCGGCATTTCATAATGCATCGAGACTGTCGTAGCACCGTTGTGCGGATCCGCCCGAACGTCCAGAACCAGTGAGCTTTCCGCGAGCGGCCCGGACCGTAACAACTGCGTTGGGCGCAAGACGGCCACCAGGTGGTCATCCTCAGCACGGAACAAAGTCTGAAGCTCGAGCAACACGCTGTCTGGCCATGACCTTAGAACGCCCTCTGTCAGGGTGAGGATCTGGTCCGGCGTCAGCGCCGAACATAACTGAGCAGGCGACGTCTGGTCGACCCATGACTCTTGATGCTGTACTCGACAGTTTCTACAGTGGCACTCCATCATACTCGTGCCTCACTAGACAGGGCCGCACAACCACCCTGTTCCATCCTCTCATGCATCACCCAAATGGGTATCGGCCAAAAGTATGGCCAGAATTTCTTGCGGCCATCCTTAGGGATGGCCATCGCCAGTAATCCGAGAGGACCGCCACCCTCGACCTGCGTCGGCGTGACCGCTACGTCCGGCGGTGGAGCAAAAATCAGTCCTTCTGTGCATGACAGAGAGCTTGTGCTAGGGGAAGATTAAATTGCAATCGGATGTTGAGGCTCGGGACGATGAAGGTTTTGCTGGCGGTAGACGATGAGACTTTTGGGGCAGCGATAACGGACTTTGTCTTGGAGCACCAGTGGCCGGCTGGAACGCGGTTTCGCATCTTGCACATTGTAGGCTGGACACCACCGGAGAGGGAGCTGCTGAAATCGCGGACCCTCATGGAATATCTAGAGTATGAATACGAGCGCGCACGGCGCCTGACGGATGCCATATTAAATCGGATACGTGCAGCGCTGCCGCAAGTTGAGGTGGACGCCGAGGTTATGGAAGGACAGCCAGCCCGGCGAATTCTAGCAATCGCGACCGCGTGGGAGGCTGACCTGGTCATCCTTGGTTCGCATGGAAGAACAGGGATAAGCGAGCTCCTTCTCGGTAGCGTCTCCCACGCTGTGATTTCTAATGCTCCGTGCTCCGTGGCTGTTATCCGACCGATACGGGCCGCGCAGCAGAGCCAGCCTATGCGGAAGGAAACTGCTCGAGTGCCGCTGTCTCGTATTTCAAGTTCGGGGTAAGCTCGTGTGATTTCCACGCCTGCCCAGGCTGAGGACGCCGCGTTGTGATCTGGAGTTGGTGAAATGGCTGACGCTACAGGACACATCGAGCCTGCCGTTGATGGTCGCTGGAAGATGTTCATGCGCGTGGGACAGGCTGCTTTCGAGAAAGGCAATTATCGTGGCGCGGAAAAAATGTTCAGGTCTGCCCTTCAAGAGGCAGAAAAGCTAGGATCGATGGATACGCGCTTGAGCGTGACGTTGGTGAACCTGGCGTTGACATACTGCACGCAGGGGAAACACGATCTTGCCGACCCGCTCTACAAGCGCGCGTTGTCCATAGATGAGATCATCCTCGGTCCCGAGAGTCGTGACCTTGCTATAGATCTCAACAATATGGCTGCGCATTATCGGAGGATGGGCCGGCACGATGAAGCAGAACGGCTCTACAAGCATGCGCTATCGATCCTCGAGAGAGCATGCAAGCCTTACGATCCCGACCTTGCTCTCGTGCGCAACAACCTGGCGCTGCTGTACTGTGATCTGGGACAGTGCAACAAAGCCGAGCCGTTATACAAAGCAGCGCTGGAGGCACGCGAATGCGCATTGGGGTCGAAGCATCCGCAAGTTGCCGAGACGCTTGTTGCCCTGGCCGGTTTGTACAGGATGAATAACAGATACGAAGAGGCTGAGCCGCTGTACCAGAGAGCGATCAGCGTTCTGGAAGTCGCTCTGGGACCCGATCACCCCGAACTGGCCACGGCGTTGCAGGAGTATTCTGAGCTGTTGCATCTGACCGGACGCGATGAGGAATCCCGCCAGCTGGAGCAGCGAGCCGATGCGATCTGGTCGAAAGCCGATCGACTCTGAGGAATCCGCCTGCTTTACCGTGACGTACCCACACCCCCGATTATCGGAAGTTCTCGGAAGGCCGCGGCTGCCTGGCCGCCCCTGCCAAATCGCGGGCTACAAGCAACGGGAGTTCGTCAGGCGCGACCGCGAGCTTCC
>DATNRD010000363.1:0-4659 GCA_036703665.1 Candidatus Obscuribacterales bacterium | reverse complement strand
GCCCTCGGCTACAAATTGGCTTTTCCAGACGTGCAAGAAGTCTGGAGCGTAGGCGGTGAGATCTATGCGTCCTTGCTTGATGGCCTCGAATGTGCTGAAGTCGTCAATTTTCAGTCCATCACCGCTCGGATAGTATCCGGGCGGGTATACGGTCCGATCTTTGCGCGGTACGAGCACGTCGGCGACCAGATCTAGTCCCGGGAACCCGGTGTAGATGGCAATTCCGCCACCGCACCATTCGCATGGTTCACCGGTTAGTTGGGCTACGGAATAAAGGCTGCTCTCCTGCGCGATCTCGACGTCGCCGTTAGCCCCGAAGTAAAGGTAACTACCCAGAGCCTTAAGATCTGCATTGGATTCGAATCTGATGTCCAGGTCCGCCGTGATCCCCAGGTCTCCTCCAACGGCTTGCATCGATACTGCACGCTTGGCTGTGACATTACCCGTGATGCTCGTGATGTAAATGCCACCCTTGTGAACTATGTCCTCAGGATTGAGCGGTTTAGTGATATCTGCTCCCGGCTTCAGCTCACCCGCTTCGATAATGACGTTGTACGGTGGCTGGTTGCTCGTTTTGCTTACCTCTACGTTTCCGTATCCCGTGATGGAAACGTCCTGCTTGGCACGAATGGCGGAGCCTTCGTATATGGTGACCTCTCCTCCGGATGCTTTCGCGGGGTCGGGTATGATCTCCCCACTCGTAATCTTGGAGCCTTCGATAATTACGGGCGCCCCACCTTTCAGCACCGGCTGGATCGAGGATATAGAGACGTTCCCGCCAGTACCGCTCCCGCCCCTGGTATCTACGGAGCCCAGCGTTATGTCGCTGCCGCCGATGATTGTGACGTTTCCGCTGGTACCGGTTCCACTGCCCCCTGACGTGATGGTCAGACCGGATGTAGGAACATTGATCTCGCCCGAGTGCGCGTCGCTTCCAGCAAAGGCGATCATGAGAATGTCTCCGCCGCTGCCGGCGGCACCCCCGCCTGACGAGCTCATGGTCGTAATGATAGCCTTGGATGTCTCCAGATCAATCTGTCCACCGGTTGCGCTGGGACCGGTAATGGTGAGTTTTGGCGGCTCGCTGCCGTCTGCGCTGAACTCCACCCCGGCTATCAACGTAATCGGCCCACCGGGGCCGGCCGGCGAGCTGGTGTCGATTATGCCTGCACCTTTGCCGGCAAGAATGTCCCCACTGGCTACGATCGCGAGCGGTTCTCCCGGGAAGATAAGCGGCTCCGTGATGATAAAATCCCCACCCAGCGCGTAGAACGTGGGATCGCCGGTAATGTTCACTTTGCCGAGCCACAGTTCCCCCACCCTGGAACCGATGCTGGCCGAGGCGGCAGTAGCCTCGACCTTGCCTTGCAGGCGATCGGCCAGGACGCTGACGGTACCGCCGGGGCTCAAGAATCGAATTGTGTCGGCGGCCAGGGTGCCACCGGTGAACGAGATGCCAGGCTTGCCGGCGGCGGCGGCGAGCTGCGTGGCGTCCCTGGTTTGAAACGTAATCGTATCCCTGGCAGCAATTGTTCCCAGGATGTTGTTGACAGCCAGGAGATTGGCCAGCAGGTTGTTGACTATTACGTTGGCGTTGAAACTTTGTATTATGCCCTGATTCTGGACCGTGGCCGCCGTGACGGTTACATTGCCGACCAGAGCAGAGATCTGTCCTTGATTGACTATGTTCAACGCTTGCAGATTGACGTCGTTGACTGCTTGAATGATTGGCGCCGGACCGGTGACGCCTATCGGCATCGTATTTACGATCGAGCGACCGGCAACGGCGTATAGACCGCCGGAGCTGGAGATCACCCCCTGGTTGATAATGTCTTGTAGCGCCGTGATGGATAGATTCAGGCTAGCCAGCAAATTTGCGTACCCAGGCAGCCCTGCGCTGGGAAGAACTGTGGTCAGCAGTCCGCCAGCCCTGTTGAATATGTTGGTGGCGGATATGTTGGCAATGCTGACCTGCGGCGAGCTTGAAACTGCGTAAATGCTGCCCCAATTTATAAGATTGCCGGCGATGGTGAGACTGCTTTCGGTAGCGACGTCACGGATGACCGTGACGCCACGCGGAATTATGACGTTGTTTACGCTCTGAGTGAGTAACGATGCGAGATTGACGGTACCGCCCACTGCTTTGCCGGCCTGGTTGAGCTGGAGAAGCTGCTGCCCATAGTTGACGACCTGGTAGACTGCTACGATCTCGGCAGGTGTGAGTAACGACTGAGAGGTCACTGTGCGTACTGCTCTGCCGGCCTGTATGGCTACAGCTCCGTCTCCGATGATATTTGCCGCGTTGTAGGCTCTCCGGGCAGACTTCAGGTTGAGGTCGACCGGCAGAACCGAACTGGTTGTGCCTGTGCTGACGGGTGCTTCAGTCCGGTGCCTGCCATGCCGAGCCAGAGCAGGCAGGGGTAAGGCGAGCAGGACGGCCAGGATGATGGACAAGAATCTGTGATACGAGCGCATGGTGCCTCCTGCCTCCGGCAATCGCCGAGGCTGAACCAACGTCCCCCTGTCTACGGCAAGCCTAACAGTCCGGCCAGAGGCCTAACATCCGCCGAACGGACGAGACGGAGGATGGGTACGTGAAGTGGCGACGCGGTGCGGGATCACGTGTCGCCCGGGCGGATAGGTCGAGGTTGATCCATCTCTAGAATGATTTGCAGGACTGACCGTGGCGACCTGCCACGAAAATGCCCAAGACGTAACAGGCGCTCACTGCCGTCGACTCAAGCCTGGGGGCGCGGGCATCCTGCTCGCTCCGAAGCAGGCGGGACGCCTGTGCTCCCAGGGCTACCATCGAAATTCGCCCCAAAGTCGACGGCATCAGGGCAGGCGCCGGGTTCTTTCGACAGCTATCTAACCTAACGCAGGGAGCCTATTTTGGAGCACTCCTGCTCCAGCCAGGCTCTGAACTTGGGGTGCGCAACCTCTATAAGGGCCCGGGACCGGTCCCTTAGATTCTTGCCGTGCAGTTGAGCGACGCCGTACTCAGTTACAACGTAATGTACGTCGGCCCGAGACGTCACGACTCCGGCACCTTGATCGAGGAAAGGGACAATGCGAGAGACAGTGTCCTTCCTGGCGGTGGAGGGCAGAGCGATGACGGCTTTTCCGCCATTTGAGCGGGCGGCACCGCGAATGAAATCGACCTGGCCGCCGACCCCGCTATACAGCTCCGGACCAATCGAGTCGGCGCACACCTGTCCGGTGACGTCCACCTGCAGCGCCGAGTTGACGGCCACCATGCGCTTGTTCTGTGATATGACGAAAGGGTCATTGATAAAATCGCTCGTCTGGAACTCAACAATTGGATTATTGTCGATAAAGTCGTATACGCGCCTGGTACCCATCACGAAGCTCACAGCCAGCTTGCCCGGCAGGACGGTCTTTTCGTCATTGGTTATCACTCCCGCCTCGACCAGATCGACAACGCCGTCGGAGAACATCTCGCTGTGCACCCCGAGATTGGACTTTCCGCTTAGATATTTCAGAACTGCATCAGGTATCGATCCGATGCCGAGCTGAAGAGTCGAGCCGTCCTCAATCAGAGATGCGACGTGCCTGCCAATGGATTCCTCCACTTCCGTCGGCGCTTTGGACTGGAGTTCCGGAAGCGGCCGGTCTGTCTCGATAATGTGATGCAGGCGGCTGACGTGAACAAAGGACCGCCCGAGCGTCCGAGGCATCTGGCGGTTGACCTCCGCGATGACGATTCTTGCTTGCTTCCTTGCCGCTATAGTGCAGTCGACGGACACCCCGTAACTGCAGTATCCGTGCGCGTCGGGCGGGGAGACCTGCACCAGGCACACGTCCACGCTGAGGGTTCCTGTGGCAAACAACGACGGAAGCTCGCTCAGGAATACCGGCGTGTAATCAGCACGGCCATCGTTTACAGCTTGCCGAACATTCGAGCCTATGAATAGCGCATGTACCCTGAAGGACTTGGCCAATTCCGGCCGGGCGTAGTCCGCATTGCCCAGGGTCAGGAGGTGGTAAATCTCAACATCTCTCAGCTCGTTGGCGCGGCTCACCAGCGCCTCAACCAGAGGAAGGGGGGCGGCAGCGTTGGAGTGAATATACATCTTGTCGCCGGATCGAACGGACTGGAGCGCCTTTTCCGGTGTCGTGAGCCTTCTTTGATATTCAGCTATCCAGGAGCTGCGGGGCGATGCGATTGAACCCATGCGGGAGTTCCTTTCTCGAGAACTGCAGGCAGTGTGATTGTACCAGCCGCTCCGATGATCCATTCATCCTTTGGGTTGATATCAACGTCCGGAGCCACGTGGCACAATGCTCTGGTGGTCCGGCCCACGGGCACTGTGGTCTGCGACTGTTTTCTTACATCAACTCGCGTGTGACATCGGGTGAAGCAAATGCATGAGGCGACCATAGCTGCCAAAATCCTGGAGGGTGTCTCAGCAAGGATAGAACGGCTCGATCCGGCTGGGCGTGCCAGGTGCGTGCGTGTCAGGATAGGACAGTTCCGCAACGTCGACTCGCACAGCCTTGCGTTTGCCTTCAACAGCTTGAAGAAGTCATATCCAACTTGTGCGGCCTGTACGCTTGTGCTGGAGGCGGTGGCTGCCGTTGCTCTGTGTCGCAGCGGAAATCACAGATATCAACCCAGCCCGGATATGGCTTATCGCT
>DATNRD010000362.1:0-4913 GCA_036703665.1 Candidatus Obscuribacterales bacterium | reverse complement strand
GACCGCCATAGAGGAGCTGCGCGGCTTGCGCGGGGTCGTGGGAGCCTGGACCGGCGCATACGGCGTCGATCGCAAGGCGCCGGGCGACGCGGCCATTCAGGCATCGGTGAAGATCCTCATCCAGGGCCGGAGCCGGCGCGTGCTCATCTTCCCGCAAGGGAAGCTCGTGCCGGATGGCGTGCTGCGCGAGCAGGACTTCAAGACCGGTGCCGTGCGCATCCTGCGGCGCCTGTCGGAGCTGGTCGATCGCCAGCCCTGCGCCATCCTGCCGGTGGGCATCCACTACAAGCGCGACCCGAAGCAGGCCACCTGGTTCCACCGCACCATGGCGCGCCTGGGCCTGAAGGGCTTCCGGCGTGCCTTCGGGGCGAGCAACTACGGCGGCACCGTGGTGATCGGCAAGCCGATCCCGATCGAGTCTCTGCCGGATGAGCCCCACGCCGCCACGGAGATCCTGCGCCAGCGGATCCAGGAGGCGCTGGACCAGGCGCGCGCCGCGTAGACACCGCCATCGCGCACGCGGCGCCACAACTGTCTTGATCCGCGGGCATGGCGAGGTAGCCGTGCCCGCGTTGAGCAAGGAAAGGCCATTCCCATGTTCAACCACATCCTCCCCGCCCTCGGCCTGCTGGGGCTTCTCGGCTGGGTGTATGTCCGCTACCTGGCTCCGGGCTTCCGGAGACTGCGGGCGTACATCGACGAGATCAGCACCTGCGGCTGTCTGCCGCCGCCGCCCTCGCCGCGCGCGGTCAAGTTCCTGTATAACTTCGCCAGGGTCGTGACGTGGATTCAGGTAGGCAAGGTGAAGACGATCGGGCTGGAGAACCTCAACGTTCCCGGGCCCAAGATCGTGGCGCCGAACCACCCGCATTACGTAGACCCAGCCGTGGTCGTGCTGCTGCTCAAGCGCCAGCCCGCGCGCTACATGGCTGCCCGCGGCGTCTTCCGCTTCGGCTTCGGTCTCGGGTCGCTCATAGCCGCTCCCACGGGAGCTTTCCCGGTTGATCTGACGCCGGGCAAGGGCGGCCCCGCTCGCGAGGCAGGCGTGCGTGTACTCACCTCCGGGCAGACGCTGGTCATGTTCCCGGAAGGCTGGGCTTACCTCGATGGCTCGCTCGGCCCCTTCAAGAAGGGGGCGGTGCGCATCGCCAGGGAAGCGGCGCGGCAGCTCAAGGACACCGTGCACATCGTGCCGGTTTACCTGCGCTACGGGCGCTATCCCGGCAGCTGGATCAAGAAGCTCAGCCCGCCACTGGAGTACCTCTTCGTCTTCCTGATGTCGTGGTACTACCGGCGCGGTGTGACCGCCGTGATCGGCAAGCCGATCAGCTCGAGCGAGCTTCCCGCCGACGACGCGGCTGCCACGGAGCTGCTCAAGCAGCGCATCGTGGCGCTCGACCCGGCACAGGGACAAGCGTAAAGCCTTGTGGGGAGCTGGGGCGCCGCCATGCGCCCCGGCTCCGCACCGACTGTAGGGGCGGGGTCTACCCGCCCGGATACGATACGTAGGAGCCGTGACGGCCTTTGCCGTAGCGCCCCTCGTCTCTTTTGAGACCGTCTACACCAAAGGGTCAACCCAGGACCCCGCCTGAGGACCAGCCGCATGAGCCACTCACGCAGGAAGTCTCCCTTCATGGGCATCACCACCGCCCGGTCCGAGAAGAAGGACAAGCAGATCGCGCATCGCAAGGAGCGCCGCCTCGTCAAGGCTATGTTGAGCTCCGACTGCCTGTGCGAGGATCTGCCGGACCGCCGCGCGGTGAGCAACGTCTACACCTGGGCAAAAGACGGCAAGCAGAAGATCCGCCCCGACGACGCGCGCTCCATGCGCAAGTAGCCCGGCAAACGATCATCGACCGGGGGAGGCTGGGTTCGTTCACCGCCCAGCCTCCCCTGCGGTCTTCTTAAAAAACGGCGCGGCTACTAGCTGTTGTAGCAGGTAGAACCGCTTCCAGATACGTTCAGGGAAGTGCGTAGGCGAATCCCCTGGGAGCGCGTCCCGCCCGCCGCTCGCGCTAGCGCGCTAAGTAGGCACGATGCGCGAAGCGCATCGGCTGTGCTGATCGCAGATGTCTAACGGCTGTCACTGAATAGGTTCTGCTTCCTGAAAAGCCGCTCAGTGCTGAGCATTCCCATCTGTCATTCTGAGGAGCCCCCGCGGGGGCGACGAAGAATCTCTTACGGCAGCGCTTCTCGGTCAGAGACTCTTCGCCTCACCCGGCTCGGCTCAAAATGACTTTGGGCAGATGTCCTCGCACAACTGCTTACGACTTCCGTAACAGGCCGCGGGCTCCAGTTTTCAGCCCGGCTTACTTCTGCCCCTCAAAGAGCAGATATGTCGAACGGCGGGAACTACGGCAGGTTCGTATTTCCCCCAATGACACATTAAACGGCCCTGCCTACACTCTGAGAAGCTGCCCGTACGCGTCCCTTTGAAGGAACAGTCGATGGCTCCCCAGCTCGAGCTGAGCCGAGTAGAAAACACCAGCCTGGTTTCAGCCGGCGAGCCCGGCATCGGCACGCGCATGCTCAACGAAGTGTATGTCCTGGGAAAGGGCATCGCCGGTACACCGGGAGCCATCAAGGATGCAGCCGTGCATGCCTACGAGAATCCCGGCTCCACCAGCGTGCAAGTAGGGCTGAGCGCGGCATTCGGCTTCGGTGTCGGCTACCTCGCGGGCCGGGCAGGGGCAGCCGGTCTAATTGCGCGTGGTGTCGCCACGGCGGCAGGGCTTTCCTTTCTAGATGAGGGCATCAAGCCCTGGCGTGAGGCGATTTCGAAGGCATGGACCGCACGTTCGGACGCCGATTTGCAGGCGGCCAGCGACCTGCTTTCTCGGAAACTGGGGCAGTTCACTTTTGACACCGCGCTCATGACGCCGGGAGCGGTGGGCGGCACGATCGCCGGAGCACGAGTGCATGCACGGCTTGCCGGACGGCCGGCGTTAACCGCAATCGAGCCCGTCAAAGGTACCGCCCTGCGAGAAAAAGGAGCAGCGGTAATAGAATCTGGTGCAGTCAAGCCGCCCCCTGCCGGCGGTGAAGTAAAGGCCCCGGAGTTACCGGCAACAGCACCGGAGCGACCGACCCGTCAGAAGCCATACAGGTTCGTCCAGGTGGAGCCCGGAGCAACCACAAACAAGCGGTTTGACTTTGGTGTGGAAATCTCTGACCCCACGCTTCTTAGAGGCCAGAAAAACCTCGATCACCATCGCACGACCGACACCGCGCACACGCTGAGCGCCGCGGAACAAGCGCTTGCTTTACCGGACGCTGAGCTTCCCAGACCGGGCTCGGTCATCGCCACCATTCGGCCGGACGCCGATTCGCTTACGGCCATGGCGGTTCTGGCAAACCGGCTGGAGGGACGGCCGATCAACCGCCGGCTCGTGGAGGCGATAGGAAGAAGGGACCGCGGCTTCAAGGAGCCGCCGCCCGGAGAGAATTACGACGACCTGCGTGATCTCATAGATGCAATCAATCACACATCCAGATCACATCTAGAGCTCCACCGGAAGGTCTTCTTCGTCAAGGATGCTCTGGATGGCAGCGTCAATCAGGAGCTGGTGCAGACCCTGGCGCGGCGCGCCCGCGATAACAGAAGATCTCTGCACCAGAATATAGAGCGAGACATGCAGGTGGAGACGATCATTCCGGAGAAGCTCGCCCTGGTGAAGTCGTACAGCTCTGCCGCTCTGTCGCACGGCTATGAGTACGCGCCGGTGGTAGTCCTGTACAACCAGAACTCGCACTTCACACGCTTTTCAATTGGCACGCAATCCGGAAGCAGCGAAGGACGATACCTGGCACGCGCGCTCCGGGAGCTGCGCGAGCTCGAGCCGGGCTGGGGAGGTCGCAGCTCCAGCATCTTTGGGTCGCCTCAAAACGGCAGCACGAAACTGACGCCCGAACAGGTAGTCGAGGTTGTAAGAAAGTACATCGATCCGCCAGCTTACAAACGTTACTGGTGGGAGGTCGTCGATTACCTCAGGCAGAGCCGCCCGCTCCGCTGGTTTGTCAGTGAAGGGTAGGGTCTGCCCGCGGGTAGATCGGGAAAGAACGCCGGCACTGCGCTTGAAACGGCAGTGGTAGAATCACGACCGGTCCTGGCAAGAGTTTGACCGGCGATGCTCACCTTTCACGTCATTACGCTCTTCCCGCAGCTGATCTCGGATTACTGTTCAATCAGCATCATCGGTCGCGGCGTGGAAACCGGGCGAATCTCCGTTAAAACGTACAACCCCCGCGACTTCTGCACGGACAAATACAGAAAGGTCGACGATACTCCCTATGGTGGCGGGGCGGGCATGGTTCTAAAGCCAGAGCCGATGTTTGCGGCTTTCGAATCAATCGACCGCGCGCCTCAGTCTCCGGTCCTGTTGATGACGCCACAGGGGCAGCCATTCAAACAGCGGCTGGCTCAGGCGCTTTCCGGGGAAAGCGACATCACGATCATTTGCGGACACTACGAGGGATTCGACGAGCGCATTCGCACGCTCGCCACTCACGAAGTCTCGCTGGGCGATTTCGTACTCACCGGCGGTGAGCCCGCAGCAATTGCCGTGATCGATGCCGTCGGGCGCCTGGTGCCGGGTGTGGTCGGCAAGCCTGCCTCCTTGTTCCACGAGTCCTTCGCGGACAATCTCCTTGAAGGACCGCAATATACGAAACCGCCCGTGTTTCGCGGCATGGAGGTTCCGGAGATCCTGCGCTCCGGTCATCACAAAGAAGTCGCTCGATGGCGCAGAGAGCAGGCCCTCAAGCGCACGCTGGAGCGGCGCCCGGATCTTTTGGACGAAGCCCGCCTCACCGGTGAGGACAAGGCCATTCTCGCTGCTCTCCGGCAAGCCTCCAATTGATGCGGCGGGTCACCTCTTGCCTGGACCATTCTGCCTGCGGCAGGGGCATGTGAT
>DATNRD010000361.1:0-3474 GCA_036703665.1 Candidatus Obscuribacterales bacterium | reverse complement strand
TCCAGTTCACCTTCGACTACAACGTTATGGGTGGCGCGCAGGGCACATTCCGCCGGTTCTGAGACGGCGGCCTGCATGATAAGAAGCTAAACCGCCCCCGACCGGATCTGCCGGCGGGGGCGCTATGCTGTAGCGGGAAGTTATGAACCAGGACAAAAGCGATCAGGAAACAGGCAGTGAACCGGCGTTGCTGCGTCAGTGGACGATGCTGTCGGCTCTGGGGGGAGCGGTTGTCGAGGTGCGCGACGGTTACGCCCGCGGCCAGCTGCCGCTGACCGAGGCCGTCATGCAGCCCACGCGCGTCTACCATGCAGGCGCCATAGTCGTGCTGGCCGACGAGGTCGCCTCCGCCGCCGCCTACGGCGGACCGGTGCGCCAGGAAGAGCTTGCCTGTAAGCCTTTCCCGTATTCGATCCAGATAAGCACCAATTTGTTGACCAACGATCCTGTCGGTCCGCTCACTGCGGAAGCTACTGTAGTAAGAAGGGGGCGGGTGGTGGTGGTCGACACGCAGGTCATGACTTCGCAAGGTCAAATCGCGGCTCTTGTGCGCAGCACGCACTTGATGGTGAACTTGCGGACCAGCGGGCCGCACAAACGTCAGTCGCTCGCGCCGGAGCGCCGGTGAGCGTCGGCTCGCCTCGGTCCGTGTCAGCGCCCGGCACCGCGGCCGGACCGGGGAAGATGCCTGGACCAGTCAGCTCCCAGTGCCGTGAAAAACTCGTGGGCGCACAGCACGTCGTCGTAGGTGATTGCTGGTTTGCTTGACAAACGGTCGAAGTCCCGCTTGGTCCACTCGGCGGGGTACTTCGGCCGTTGCCGGCCGCCTGCTGTGGCAGTGCCCACGATCGCTACGCCCAGCGGGCGTCCGCAAGATGAGCAACTGACGCGGACAACCATGATGCCCGGTTCTTCGCGTAGCAATTGAATTCCTTCAGCCGTAAATGGGTGATCGCAAAACCGGCAAAGTTTCTGCTGGAAGTATTCCTGAATGGCCTGGAAACTTCCACCATGGAAATTGCCCATATTAGCCGCCGCTTCTAGGTTCTATGCGGTGTTATAAGACACCATTGCCCTGAGCCACCGGATTGCCTTCCTGCTTGCCGCGGAACACCAATCCAGTCAAGAAGGATTATACTTGAACCGCAAAGAGCGCAAGCGGCCGGATGGAAGGAATTTTTGTTCGTCCCGCGATCTTTGACCGTCACTACAACAGGGGGTGGAGCCCAATGACGCACATCGAAGAGATATCGGCAATGGAAATTCTTGACTCTCGAGGCAATCCGACTGTTGAGGTTACGGTGGTGCTTGCCAATGGCGCAGCCGGCAGGGCGGCCGTGCCTTCCGGCGCTTCTACCGGCAAGTTCGAGGCGGTCGAATTGAGAGACAAGGACCCGAGCCGCTACATGGGTAAAGGGGTTCTGACGGCGGTCAATCATGTCAACGAGATTATTTGCAAGGCGCTCCTGGGTGCCAACGGGCTGGAGCAGACTCTGATCGACCGCGAACTCGAGCGACTCGACGGCACGGACAACAAAAGCCATCTGGGAGCTAATGCCACCCTTGGTGTCAGTCTGGCCGTCGCCAAGGCTGCTGCGAACTCCCTGGGGATGCCACTGTTTCGCTATATAGGTGGTGTATCGGCCTGCATTCTCCCGGTGCCCATGATGAATATTCTCAATGGTGGCAAGCATGCAGAAGACGGTGTCGACTTGCAGGAGTTCATGATTGTTCCTGTCGGTGCTGCGAGCTTTTCCGAGGCTCTGCGATGGTCGTCCGAGATATATCACTGTCTCAAGAGCGTGCTGCATAAGAAAGGGTTAGGCACCGGAGTTGGTGACGAGGGCGGATTCGCCCCCTCTTTGAAGGCCAACGAGGAGGCGCTCGAGCTGATAATGCAAGCTGTCGAGGCGGCAGGCTTCAAGGGAGGAAGCCAGATCGCCCTGGCGCTCGATCCGGCGGCAAGCGAGTTCCATGAGGGCGGGAAATACACGCTCAATACGGAAAAACGAACGCTTTCGCGCGAGGAGATGGTCGACTATTACAGCAAGCTGGTGGATAGCTATCCGATTATCAGCATCGAGGACGGCCTGGCCGAGGACGATTGGGACGGCTGGAAAGTGCTGACGGACAAGCTCGGCTCGCGCATTCAGCTGGTGGGAGACGATCTTTTCGTGACCAATACCAGGCGCATAAGGAGTGGTATCGAGCGTGGTGTCGCCAACGCAGTACTCATCAAACCGAATCAGATCGGCACGTTGACAGAGACTCTGGACGCCATAGGCCTGGCGCGGGAAAACGGCTATGCCTGCGTCATGAGTCACCGTTCCGGTGAGACGGAGGATTTCACGATTGCCGACCTGGCTGTGGCCACGGGCATCGGGCAGATCAAGACGGGGGCGCCGTGCCGCTCCGAGCGGACCGCCAAGTACAACCAGCTTTTACGCATCGAGCGCGACCTCGGACGCACGGCGCTCTATCGCGGAGCGGCAGTGTTTGCTCCCGTTCGCCCGGCCGCCAGCGCCACCGCTTCGGCTGCCGTGTAGTTAGAAACTACCTGCCTGAGCCACATCTACCGGGCTGCTGGTTCTGGTGAGGACCGACCTGGTGCGATAGCGGCCGAGATAGTGGCCATCTATATACTGGTCGACATAACTCTCAGCCAGAATGCGGTCGCCGCCGACCTGGGTGAACTTGTCGCGGGAGCGTGCCGCCCATGCTCCCTGCATCTTCTCGCCGTAATAATAGTTGGTCCTGTCGACCTGCCCCTGGGTCTTGCTCCAGGTCAGGATCGAGCACTGAGTCTCAGTCCATCCCGGCTGTGACCAGTTGGCAATGATGCGCCCGTCTGGTTTGCGCAGGAACTGAACATCGGACACCATTTTCTGCCCGACCGGCACCGCCGTCACAGCCGAATCGGTGACGATGGTCAGGCAGCGCCAGGTGCCTTCATAAGAGGCGGGCAGCGAGTCGGCCCGCACCGAGCCGGTCATGGGCTGGTTGGACAGCTCTTTGCTCTCGGTGAGCTCCTGGTTTTCGCTGACGTACCCCCGCAAGAGCTTGCCATCCCCGGGCGTGCCGGAAAGGCACGTGAGAGTTAACAACAAAGCCGCCGCCGTCACCTTCACACAATTCATAATTATGGGTTTCCTTTCCTCTTACGGTACCCGGCCGGCTCGGGGAGCCCCTGGGTTGTGCGCCTGCAGATCGCTCTGCAGCTACATGGTCGTGAGGTGCGGGCAAAGGAACGAAGTCCTGCCCAGAAACTATGTGCCCTTGAAAACCGATTGATTACCAGCATTTAGAATTCGATCAGAATTTTTAAGAAACAACTGAATTAATCTTAAGGTAGTCCCCTAGCTTCAAGCGCTGTTGAACCCCGTGTAATCCCCACTGATGAGGGTTTGAACGGCTGGCAGGAGGCATGGGGCGGAGAGGGCGTCCGCGCTGCGCCCCTTAAACGGGCCCGCGCTC
>DATNRD010000360.1:0-2655 GCA_036703665.1 Candidatus Obscuribacterales bacterium | reverse complement strand
CCTGGCCGCTACCCCGAACATTCCGGCGCCGAGTGCCGAGGTGGAGGCAGCTCTGACAGCCATTTGCGGAAAGTGCCCAGATTGCGGTGAAGAATGCCGGCCACATTCTCAGCGCGGACAGGCATGGATTATCGGCTGTGGGAGCCCCGCTCATGCGGCCCGGTCGCTGGATACTCAAATACTTCAACAAATCATCAGCGCATTAAATTTGCGCTGCCCGGCTTGCGGTGCCATCGGAGTGGCGCGCGCCGCGGGTAAAGACGTATTTGTGGGGTGTCCCAATTATTCCGCCGGATGCCCAGGCAAGCCGGCCTCGCTATCAGACTTGTTCGGTACCGTCTGACAATGGCCTTTCTGATCCCCGACAACCTCAAGAGTCGAAGCGACGTCTCAGCCGCAATCAGGCGCGTCGCTAGCGCCTTCGAGGTGGGCCTCGATGATAGCGCAATTGTCTGGTACGAGCCCTTGTACGATCCCGATGGCAACAAGCCTCACCTGGTTGTGCTCCTTCCCGATCGCGGAATTGCCGTGCTGGAGATTCTGGACATAAAGTCCGGCTTCTTGCTCGGCTTTCTCCGCGGCAAGGTGCGCTTCGACCGCGACGGACGAGAGGTGGAGGCGGACAATCCTATGGTGCGCGCCGAAAGCCTGGCTGAAACGCTCAGGGGGCGCATTCAAGCGGAGCCTCGGCTGAAGCACATGAATCTGACCGTGGCCGCCGGCGCAGTCCTTCCCTCCCTGGCGGAGGAGGAAGCCCAAAAGAAGGGCGCGGACAGGGTATTGCCACTGGACCTATGCCTGTTCAAGGAACAAATCGACGCCGCGATTCGCGGAACTGGCGAGGCGTCGCTGCATCGAGCGTTCGCTCGCATCATGGGCGGTGCCGAGATGGAAGGGTGGTCCGACGAGGTGGAGAAGGTGGTGCGCGGGATAATTCAGCCCGAGATCGTGATCGACAGGGTCGCCGACGTGAAAAGCGGCCTGCAGCTTCAGATCTTTCGGCCGCCAGATGGGGATGATGATGTGGTGCGGGTGATGGATCGCCAGCAGGAGGCCATGGCAAAGAGCCTTGGAGATGGGCATCGCATCATCCGCGGCGTGGCTGGCTCCGGCAAGACACTGGTGCTCGTGTATCGGGCGCGACTTTTGGCTCAGGCGTTTCCACAGCACACTTTCTTGCTTACCTGCTACACGAAGACGCTGGCTGCTCAACTTCGTGAGCTCTTAAAGGACTGTACGAACCTCACCGTAGTCAACCTGGACTCTCTCATGGCGGAGATAATCCGCGCCGGTCGTCTGAAGCATCCCGGCTACAACGACGAGGGAGATGGGGAAGCAGTCGCAAAAGTCGCCCTGCAAGCCATCGACCTGGGCAAGGGCCCCAGATTCCATGGAATCTTCCTGGACGAAGCGCAGGACTTCGGAACGGTAACCCTGCAACTCGTGACAAAGTTGCTGCGCCCCGAACGGAACGACCTCGTGATTGTCGCCGACGCGGCGCAGAACATCTTCCGTCGCAAATTCAGTTGGAAGCAGGCAGGGATCCAAGCCCAGGGACGCACCCGCATCCTCCGCGTCAATTACCGAAACACGCGGGAGATACTCGAATTCGCCAGCGCGTTTCTGCTCAGCGGTTCTGTGCTCCAGCCCGACGAGGTTCTGGATTTCGACGACGAAAATGCAGTCATACCGCCCGAGTCCGCAGCGCGTTCGGGACCACCGCCCGTGCTCAGAATAGTGAAGGACGTCGCTGCCGAAGTGGAGGAAACAGTCAAGCAAGTAATCGAGTGGGTCAGGGAAGTCCGTGGCGTGCAACAGATTGCAGTACTTTATACGTCTTCCTTTGATAACGGCATTGACCGTGCGAGTACACTCTATGAGCGACTACGAGCAATTGGCATCGATGTTTTCTGGACCCACGATCGGGCCGACCCAACAGCTAAAGCTCGCGTGGCTACCGCCCGGCAAACCGTTATCTTGACCACGATCCACAGTGCCAAGGGGCTGGAGTTTCCCCACATAGCTTTGTGCGGTATATGGAAGGAGGGTCAGGACACCGAATCCAACCGCAAGCTGGCCTACGTCGGAATGACCAGAGCCACGAAACGCCTGGCCGTAATCTCGCGCGAAGGTCACCCCCTCGTGGAGGACTTACGAAAGGCGGCTGCTGCTGGGGCGGCTCTGCAACGCTAGTGATGCTTCGCCCCCACGCAATTGAGCTTCCGCACAATTTCTTCCACTGCAACATTCGTGCAGTTTAGCGCGGGGTGCATGCTTCCTGGAAACCCTGGTCTCTCTTGCCTTGCGCTCCGATTAATGGTGCAGCCAAACGGGCAGAATCGTTTTGGTAGCCATCGGCAGCAAACATTTGCGTTCCCCTTAAAGCCCCCGGATGATCACTGACTCCCTCTCAAGAGCTCATCGTGACGCACTGCAAGAGGTGACTTTCTAATCTGGCACATGGGTCGGTGGGGAGCAAGATGGATCTTTCTGACATTCAGGAGCTGCATTACATAACTTGAGAGTGCCAAGTTTGGCAGCTGGGTTAGCAACGCAGCATCCGGTGTCCAGCGGAAACTGAGTTCCCAATAAAGTAAGGCGTGCAGAAGCCCGTCGGCAGCGTGGTTTTGCCGACGGCGGAAGGCTGATTAAAAG
>DATNRD010000359.1:0-4860 GCA_036703665.1 Candidatus Obscuribacterales bacterium | reverse complement strand
AGCATAGCGGCTCTGCCTGTAATACACTTCAGCCAGAGTGCTGAACACCGGGGCCAATGCTTTCTCCGGTGCGCCTGACGATCTTGCTTGGTTGAGAACCTTCTGTGCCTCGTCTACCTGATTCTCTGTCGATGATTGCTTCTGAATTTTTAGTTGCACCTTCCACGCCGATTGATCGCTTTCAACAGGCTTAGCAGTCTGCTGACGCGATGCGCTTCTGGCCGCTCGTGCCCGTTCTTCTGCCTGGGTGGCCTCAGCGGGCCTGTTGGTACGCTTCAGCAGATCCGCGTATTCTTCGAGCATGGTCGCCAGCTCCTCTCGACTGGCAGCCGGAGCGCCTTCCATAATGGAGATGGCGCGCTTGAAATGCTCCTCCGCTTGCGCATACTTGCCCTGCTGCACTCGTACCGAAGCTAGCCGGTTGAGACTCCTGGCTACCTCCGGGTGACCCGGGCCGAAATTCTTTTCATTGATTGCGAACACGCGGTTGTAGAGAGTCGCAGCTGCTCCATGGTTGCCTTCAGATTCGTATATGGATCCCAGATCGAGCATAGTCTGGATCAAACCGGGGTTTGCCTGTCCAAGCGCCCGTTCCAGGTTGCCGAGCGATTTCTCGTACATGCGTGCTGCCAGATCTGGACGTCCTTGCCGCGCGTATACGGCGGCAAGCCCGTTCATCGCCGCCGCCACATCCTTCGCGTCAGCCTTTGCTTTCTCTGCTCCGTCGACGGCCAGCCTGAACATCTTTTCGGCGTCGCTCAGTCGCCCGGATTCCTGCGCCGCCCGGGCTTGCTCGAGATATTCGGGCCAGCCTGTCTGGTCGGCGCAGTCAGATGCCGGCGCCACCGCAAAGGCAAGTGTGGCGGTAAGCAGTATTGCTCGATGTAGGCGCGCGGTTATGAGATCGGCTGTTCGCATCGGACGTATCATGACCTCACTGTCGTTGGACCACAGCCATACGAGCGACTTCGATCATACACTCCTTGCTTACAAGCCGATAGAAGAACCACCTGACGGGGCGGATGAGGCGATCGGGGTTATGCGCGTCCCGCTCGGGTATTCGTCTGTGCCTTTGACCGCCACCAGGTCGCCCTCTTTGATATTCCCAAAGACCTCAACCAGGTCACCCATAGTCTGACCGCGTCGCACTTCGACCTTCTCGAGCACACCGTCTTTCACCCTGAGAACGAACGGCGCCTTCAAGCTTTCCACTACTGCGGTGACCGGGACGAATAGCGTGGGATATGTCCGTCTCATCGGCCACTGAATCTCCGGGAACATGCCCGGATTCAGAGTCCATTTCGGGTTGAAGTAGTTCAGCTCGACCGGCATGGTCAGTGACGGAATATCCAGCGATCTTGAGATCCTGGCAACCTGCCCGGTGAAGATCTTCCCGGGGTAGGCCGCCACTGTGAAATTGATCTTGCTGTCTTGAAAAACGCCGGCCGTGGCTTCTTCGGGGACATAACAGACGATGCGCAGGACCGAGTTTTCCTTCAAACGCAACATGGGCGGGTACTGATTGCCCGAAGGCGGGTATACGAAGCTGCCCTCGTGCTGGTTGCGCTCGGTTATGACGCCATAAAAGGGCGCGCGTATGTAGAGGTACTGGCGGATGTCCTCGATGTTCTTGAGGGCCTGGACGGCTGCTGCCTCCCGCTCCCGCAAGGAGTGGATCTCAGCTTTCACTGCCTCGACAACTTGAGCCCTGGACTGCACGGCAGCCCGGTCGGCATTGACAGTTTCCTCGGCGATGTGCACCTCGTTCAAGGCGATAATTCCCGGGGTCCTGGCTGCCTCCTTGAGCCTGCGGCAGGTGACGTCGTCGGCCGCCAGCCGTGCCTCTGCCTCGCGCTGTTGAGCCTTGGCGCTTTCCAGCCGCCGCTCCGCCTCGCGTAGTTGCTGCTGTACCGCCCTGGCTTTTGCCTGCGCTTCATTGCATTGTGCGGTCAACTCCGGTGCGACCAGCTTGACCAGAAGCTGTCCGGGCTTGACCACCGAACCCCGGTCGACTCCGATCCACTCGATGAATCCCGGAATCTTGGGGTAGAGAGGAACGTCCTGATACGGGCGAATCTCACCCGGGATCTTAAGTGTTATGTCCAGCTTCCTGGAGACAACGCTGGTGACGGCCATGGCAATCGGCTCGCCAGACGGCGCTGTTGAACGCTGCGATTGCTCACCGCGCGTGCAGCCGGTGAGAAGCAGAATCACCGCGAGTGAGGCAAACAGCTTCTTCATTTGGATCTCTCCGCAGGGATGTCGTCAGGATGTATGGAGGCGGTCACGCGACTGGCGTTGCGCTGGACGATGGAGAAGATCAAGGGAAGCACGAGCAGCACGGTCGGCGTGGACAGAAGCAGACCGCCGATCACCGCGCGTGCCAGCGAAGCCTGCGCTTCCTGCGATATGGCCATCGGTACCATACCGGCAATCATGGCGATGCTGGTCATAAGCACCGGGCGCAGTCGGGCTCGACCGGCATTCAACGCAGCCTTGACTGCAGGCTGCCCTGACATCCTGTTCTGCTCTGCGAACGTCATGAGGAGAATGGCGTTGGAGACTCCGACCCCAATGGCCATGATAGCTCCCATGAACGACTGAACGTTAACCGTGGTATCCGTCAGCATCAATGCCACGACCTCGCCCGACACAATGGCTGGTATTACGCATAGCACCACGAGCGCAAGCGGGACGGACTGGAAATTGGCTGTCAGCATAAGGAGTATTACGCCGATTGCCAGCAGCAGTCCGGTCATCAGTCCGGTAAACGTCTCTTTCATCGGTGGCACCTGACCGCGCATAGCTACGAAGACACCCCTGGGAGGCTTGCCTGCGCGGTCGATGGCGGCTTGCACTTGCCTGGCTGCCCGGCCCAGATCATCGCCGGCGATGTTAGCTGTGATGCTTATCAAGCGAAACTGGTTGTGGTGATCGATCTCGCCGGGGTGAACGCCGTACGTGACCTTGGCGAGATCGCGTACGTACGGCCCCACCTGCGAGCCGGGCATAACCGGTACGTCACCCACTTCCTCCAGTGAACCGATCTTGTACTGGGGCATTTGAACCTGCACCTGGTACGCGATGCCGGACTTGGGGTCGCGCCAGTAATTCTGCTGCACCCAGCGGCTGGAGGAGGTGGCTGCCACAAGGGATCTGCCCACCTGCTCCATGGTCACCCCGAGCTGCCCGGCGCGCTCGCGGTCGATCTTGACATCGAGGGAGGGGTAATCGAGTGGCTGTCCGAATTCAACATCCCGCAGTATGGGAATCTTCCTCATCTCCGCAATGAGCTTGTCGGCGTAGAATCGGTCCAGGGCCAGATCTGTCCCGGTGATGGCGATTTCGATTGGCGTGGGGGCACCGAAATTCATGATCTTGCTTATGATGTCCCCGGCTTCAAACGACACCGTCAACTGCGGAATCTTCTCGGGAATGACCTTCCGCAGTCGTTCCTTGAACGGTTCCAGCGGTATCTTTGCGCCTTCGCGCAGTGCGACGGTCAGTACCGCTTCGTGCGGCCCGCTCGTCCACGTGTAAATGTCGGAAAGAGCGTAATCAGGAGGCTGGGTGCCGGCGTAGCCAATTGAGATATCGATGTTCTGCGCGCCCCCGGCCTCTGACGCTATGACCTCCAGGGCCTGAAGCGCATAGTCCGTTGTCTTCTCGAAACGAGTCCCGGTAGGCGCGCGCAGCTTGATTTCGAACTGCCCCATGTCCACTGTCGGGAAGATTTCCTGAGCCAGCGCCGGATAGGTAAGCAGAATGATCAGAAATGCCGCGGCCGCGTAGCAGGGGATGACCAGCAGGCGCGCGCTCATCAACCGGCCCAGCACGCGCGTGTATGCGTTGCGAAATCTGAAGAAGAGCCCGAGGCGACCCGGCGTGCGCACCGCGTGCTTGTGCTTGATGATCCAGGTCGCCAGCACCGGCACCATCGTGCTCGACAGGATGTAGGAAGAGAACATGGAAAACCCCACGGCCAGCGACAACGGCACGAAAAGCGCTCGGGTGGCTCCTTCCATGAAGAACGATGGGACGAACACGGATACCACCGACAGCATGGCGAGAAAGCGCGGTGTGACGGTCTCGCGCCCGGCAAGCAGAACCGCTCGCGCTAGCGGCTCCCCGCGCCCGAAGTGCGTGTGGATATTTTCGATCGTGACGGTCGCCTCGTCGACGAGGATGCCGATGGCAAGGGCCAGTCCGCCCAGCGTCATGATGTTTATCGTCTGCCCAGTCAGCCAGAGCGCCACCACGGCGCACAGCAGGGCAAACGGAATGCTGGTCACCACAATGAGCGCGCTGCGTATGTCTCGCAGGAAGAGAAGCACCATGAGGCCGGTCAAGAGGGTCCCGTGCATTCCCTCGCTGACGATCTCCTTGATTGCCCTGGTCACGAACACCGATTGATCGAACACGAAATCGATGTGCACATCCGCAGGCACTGCCTCGCGCATCTTCGGCAGTGCCGCCTTTACTTCCTGCACCACCGACAGTGTCGAGGCGCTGGGCAGCTTGACGACAGGAAGATAAACGGTGCGTCTTCCGTTGACGAGAGCATATCCTGTCAATATGTCACTCGAGTCTTCTATTTTGCCGACGTCTCTGAGAAAGACGGTCGGACCCGGTCCTTTCCTCAGCGGTAGCATCTGTAGGTCTTGAATATTTTCAACTACCGAATTGATTGTTCCCAGGCGGTCCAGATCACCGGTTCGGATGTCGCCGCCCGGAATGATCACGTTGCCTGAGGCAACCGCTGCGATAACTTCCTCTGCCGACAGGCGATAAGCCTTGAGCCTTTCCGGAGACACCGTAATCACAATAGTGCGCTGGTTGCCGCCAAAAGCAGGCGCTCCT
>DATNRD010000358.1:0-3921 GCA_036703665.1 Candidatus Obscuribacterales bacterium | reverse complement strand
AGGAAGTTCACTTCGAGTCCAACGGACGCCAGATTCAGGCGGTAGATCGCCACAGCGGCAAACGATGGGAGCTCCTGACCGATTTCACCTGGCGGGTTCTAACAGCCAGATAGAACACAGTGGGGTGGTTTGCGTTGAGAGAGCTTCGGGACAGGGCCGCGCTTTCTCGCGTCCACGCAATCATCTGGTTTTGCTGTCCATGCCCGCAGTTCTCACGGAATTGACGCAGGGAGCGGCATAGGAGCCACTGCCAGTTGAATCCAGTCTGATACGCGGTTTGGGCGGGTCGTGGTATAGTTGGAGTGCTGGGGAGGGGATTCGAACCCCCACTGGACGACTTGCGACGCCGCTGCCTCTACCGATTGGGCTACCCCAGCTGTATGAACCGTCATGCGCCTTAGGCTGATGTCGTCCCTGCGGTTCCACTCCAACCATTGAGATAAACGCTCTCGAGTATCAAAAAGTTCAACCGGTGACGCTGGCAATGAAATTGATGAAAGAACGCCCTTTCGAAACGCCTGATATGACTGAAGGATTGTCCTTCCTTATGGTATAGTCGAAATGGACGACTTGCGACGCCGCTGCTCCAGTCGATTTGGCTGCGGTAGCTCCATGTGAAAGCCGCTTATGCGGCTTTTTGCATATTCATTTCGGCTGGGTGGGTCTATCAGGGAGGCACCCGGTAAGTTCCCCTTGCAAACCGGCAGGTTCGTGGTAGTATATGAGCCCGGACCCGCAGTGGGCGGGCATACTTGGACCAGGCGATGCAGGCAGAGAGCACAATCCTTTATACAAACGGCTGGTGGCGCTGGTGGAACTCACCGGGCAAGTCCCTGCCGGGTTGGTGCTCACTGCGTTAGACAACCGCCAGACGCCATACCAGATTTACAGGACCGCAGGCTTGCCCAGAGAAAGCGCCTGCGGATTTTTGTCAGTTTTGCTCACAGCCTATGGACACTTCTTCGCCCATGAATGATATTTCCTCGGACAGCTCGCCGGAATCTCCCGCGGTAATCTCCCTGCTATCCGACATATCAACCCCGGTTGCCGCTTTTCAGAAGCTCAGCCAGGACAAGTCCACTTCCTTCCTCTTCGAGAGTACCGAGGGAGACAGCCGCCTGGCGCGCTATTCATTTGTCGGCGTCGACCCGGTCAAAACCTTCTCTTTCAGCGGCGGACGTGTCGTGGTGCGGGGGCGCTTGGATGAAACGCCTCGAGAGATTGCCGTGACCAACCCGCTGGATTTCTTGCGCCAGGCGCTCGATGAGGCTCGGCAGGGCGGCCTGGGCGGGCGCCCGGACTTGCCTTTCACCGGAGGACTGGTGGGGTATCTCGGCTACGGCGCTACACGGTATTTCGAGAATATACCTCAGCAGGAGGCGGACCCGTTCGGAGTACCCATCGGCCATTACGGGCTGTACGACTCAGTGGTACTGTTCGATCACCAGTATCGCCGGATCAAGATCGTTTCCCACCGCGGCGCTCAGCATGCCCGGAAACTGCTCGACCGGCTCACTGCTCCCGCTGAGCTCTCACCGCTGCCCGACCTGGAGAACAACATTTCGGATGATGAGGTTTTCGATGGCGTATCGGGCCCTTTCACGCAAGAGAGTTTCATGGCATTGGTGGACCGCTCCAAGCAATTCATTCGTGAAGGACAGGTGTTCCAGATCGTGGTGTCTCATAGATTCAGCCTCGCGGTGTCGACCTCGCCGCTCAATGTTTATCGCGTTCTCCAGGCAATCAACCCTTCACCGTACGCCTACCTGTTGAAATGCCCCGGATTCACGTATCTCGGCTCGTCCCCGGAGACCTTCGTCAAATGCCAGGACGGGCAGGTTCTGCTGCGCGCGCTTGCCGGCACACGACCGCGCGGGCGTACGGAGGAGGAGGACGCGATGCTCACGCAGGAACTCCGTTCAGACGAGAAAGAGTTGGCCGAGCACAGAATGCTCGTGGATCTCGGGCGGAATGATCTGGGAAAAGTGTGCGCGCCGGGATCTGTGCGCGTCGGTGAAATCGCCACGGTCACTAAGTATACGCACGTTATGCACCTCGCCACCGAGATCACGGGATTGCTTGCTCCGGAGAAAAATTGTTTCGATGTATTCCAGAGTTGCTTCCCGCGTGGAACCGTATCCGGTGCGCCAAAGGTGCGCGCGATGCAGCTCCTTTCGCAACTGGAGCCGGAGCAGAGGGGCATATACTCCGGTGTGGTGGGCTATTTCGATTTCTCGGGGAACATGGACGGAGCGATCGCGATTCGATCAGCGCTACTGAAGGACGGCATGGCCCATGTCAATGCCGGCGCGGGCATCGTTTTCGATTCAAAACCGGAGGCTGAATATCATGAAACGCGAAACAAGGCAAGAAGTGTGATCAAAGCAATCAAGCTGGCGGAGAGGACACACGATGCGCGCCATCGGAATTAGCGTTCATGTCATCCCGAGGGAGTGCGACGACCGAGGAATCTCGGTCGGGACAGACGTTGTTCGCGTTAACGGGCCGAGATTCCTCGCTGCGCTCGGAATGACGGGAAGGGCGCGGGGGATGACGGGAAGGGCGCTCGGAATGGCGGGGGAAGCAGCATGACTGTTGTGATCATCGACAACTACGACTCGTTTACCTACAACCTGTACCAGATGACGCAGACCGTCACGGGTGAGGCTGTTCAGGTCTTCCGCAATGACAAGATCGACCTGGCTGGGCTGCTCGCGCTGAAACCATCGCACGTGATTCTCTCCCCGGGACCGGGGCACCCAGCCAACGACTCCGACTTCGGTGTGTGCAAGGACGTCATCCTTCAACAAGAAAGGCTCGCTTGCCCGGTACTGGGCGTGTGCCTGGGGCACCAGGGAATTGTTCAACACCTGGGCGGCATGGTGATAGGAGCGCCTGAGATCGTGCACGGAAAGAGCAGCACGGTCCGGATAACGGCGGCAAGCCCATTGTTCGACGGACTGCCCGAGTCCTTCGAGGCAATGCGCTACCATTCTCTGGTAGCCTCTGAGGAGGGCTTCCCGGAGGAGCTGGAGGTTACCGGGCGGGAAGCTGGTAACGGGCTGATTATGGCCATACAACATCGAAGCAGGCCGCTCTATGGTGTGCAGTTCCACCCGGAGTCGATCGGCACACCCCATGGGCAGAGAGTCTTGAGGAATTTCATCGAGCTATGCTGACACAAAGAGATGTCGATACTCTCATCAATCTCCGTTTGTCGGAGGCGGAGATCCGGGAACATCTGCTGGGGCTGACGCCCGAGTGTATCGATGCACGGACGCTGGAGATGTTCGTCAATGCGCTCAGGCGGACCGTGGAAGACACCGGTTCATGGCCCCAGGGCGGGCTTCCCGATACTATCGATTGCTCCGGCACGGGAGGAAGCGGACTCTCGCACTTCAATACGTCGACAGCTTCTGCCTTTGTTCTGGCGGCCGGCGGGTTGCGTGTAGCCAAGTTCGGCAATCGCGCCATGACCAGCTCGAGCGGGAGCTTCGATTTCTTGCAGGCGATCGGCTTCCCCCTGGGTTTGCCTCCCGAGGTCATCCCGGCGATGCTCGACCAGAACGGCATTGTGTTCCTGTTCGCGCCGCAGTTTTACCCGGTTCTGGCGAAGTTTACCAGCGTGCGCCGGGCTCTCGCCGTCAAGACCATCTTCAATTTCCTCGGCCCGCTGTTGAATCCGGCTCGCCCGGCCTATCGGGTTCTCGGAGTCCCAGATTCCTACATGCAGTCACTGCTGGCTGATTACCTATCCCGTAGTCCTGAGCTGAAAAAGGCCTTGATTGTCCGGGGAGAAAGCGGGTTGGATGAAATTGAGGCTTATGCCTCCACTGACATAATCGAGGTCGATGCGCTGAGGATCGATCGAAGGACCTACACACCCAACGGCGGGCAGGCGCAGGACCAGGAGCCGGGCGG
>DATNRD010000357.1:0-3752 GCA_036703665.1 Candidatus Obscuribacterales bacterium | reverse complement strand
GCATCGGCGGCGCCTTTGCTCTGCCGCCGTTGCCTCGCTGTTGATCCCTGCACAAAAACAGAGACGCCAGGAAGTCCTGGCGTCTTCAGGCTCGAAGCTTTCGCTCGGGTGCCTGCTGCCCTTAGCTCTTACCTTTCAGCAATCGCCTTGGGTTTCTGTTACCTCTAATGTACGCTGCCGACCCCCATGGAAGCATCGTCCCGACGACGTATTGCCCTCCGCCGGTAGAATGAGTGTTGCCAGGTCAGTCCGGGGTGAGTGGACAGATGTATTCCGGCGGCTGACTCGAACCGTCCCCCTGACTGATGTCCTGGCGCTCAAGAAGAGAGATCATTAGCCTGAGAACATCGGTTTGTCAGGGTCGGTCCCTATGGTTGCCCCGCCGCTCATTGAGAATTCACCGCCTGCTGAGCGCCGTCCGGCTTCAGGATCGGAACTGGCTGCGCTTTCGGTGCCAGCAGTGCTGGAGGCGTTGGGCACCGATGCGAATGCCGGCCTGCCGGAAGCGGTTGCACAGGGGCGCTTCCGCACGGTAGGTCCCAACGAGATGACGAAGCGAGCGCAGGTCGGGCCCTGGATTATCCTGCTCAGGCAATTTCAGTCGACCGTCGTGTACCTGCTTCTGTCGGCATCAGGAATTTCCGTGCTCACTCGCGACTACCTGCAAGCCGCAGCCATCCTGGCTGCCGTTGTCATCAATGCTTTCGTCGGTTTTCTGACCGAGCTCCGGGCGCAGGTTTCCCTGCAGGCGCTGCAGGTCCTATCCGGTCCCACAGCCCGCGTACGCAGGGGCGGACATGAAAAGGTTCTGCCGGCACGCGATCTGGTGCCCGGCGATCTGGTGATTCTCGAGGCGGGGGCCCGAGTCCCTGCAGATGTTCGCGTCGTGCAGAGCGCGGCACTGCGGGTCGACGAGTCGGCGCTGACCGGAGAGAGCGTGCCCGTGGACAAGGCTGTCGAGCGGATCCCCGACCAGGAGGATTCCACTTTGCTCTTCCAGGGAAGCCTGGTTGCGGCGGGGCGCGGGCACGGAGTGGTGGTTGCCACCGGTGACGCAACGCGATTGGGCAGGCTTGGCCGTTTGCTTACCGAGACCGTGTCGACCCGCACCCCGCTTGAAGAGAAATTGGAGGAGCTTGGCCGCCAGCTGACCGTTTTGACGATATTGATCTGTGCTGTTCTTGCGGCGGTGGGCGTGTGGCACAAGGAAGACATATGGATGATGCTGGAAACGAGCATCGCGTTGGCTGTTGCGGCCATCCCCGAAGGCATGCCGGTTGTGGCCACCCTTGCGCTGGCAGTGGGCACCAGGCGCATGGTGAAGGCAAGAGCGCTTGTCCGGCAGCTGGCTGCTGTCGAAACGCTCGGTTGCACGACCGTGATTTGCACGGACAAAACCGGCACGCTGACTGCCAATCAGATGGTCGTAACAGACCTGGTCCTTTGCAGGAGGCATCTGAAAGTCTCCGGTGACGGGTATCGGCCGACCGGAGACATAACCGAGAACGGGACGCCGATCTGGCTGCCGGAGGACAGGGTGCTCGTCGATCTGATGAAGGCCGTGGCGCTCTGTAACGATGCACACATTGAAAATCATCACGGGACCGATATCTGGCACGTGCATGGCGATCCGACAGAAGGGGCTCTGCTGGCCGTTGCAGGAAAGGTCGGGCTGGCGCACGAAGCGCTGCTCGATAAATACCCTCGCGAGGCGGAACTCCCCTTCGATCTCGGGCGCAAGCGGATGACAACCATTCACTCGTCAGCAGACGGCACGTGGGTCGCCTACACCAAGGGCTCGCCTGAGACGGTACTGGCTGTGTCCACCAGTGTCCGCACACAGGACGGACAGGAGCGGCTCACCATCCAGGATGCGCAGTGGATAAAGAATTGGAACGATGAACTTGCAAGCCAGGGCCTCCGTGTTCTGGCTGTGGCCATGCGATCGCTTCCGGAAGCGCCGGTGTGTGTGGATGTTGATAACGTGGAGAAGGATCTGACCTTTATCGGGCTGGTGGCCATGTCCGACCGCCCGAAACGCGGCGTAAACGATGCTGTAGACAAGTGCAGGCGAGCCGGCATCAGGGTCGTTATGCTGACAGGCGATCAACCTGCTACCGCCAGGGCGATAGCGCAGGAACTGAACATCCTCGACCCGGGAGAATCTGAAGAAGCCGTATTGACTGGTTCTCAGCTGGATAAGATGTCCGAGCCCAAACTGGCTCTAGCGTTGAAGAAAGCACGCGTGCTGGCCAGGGTGACGCCCGAGATGAAGCTGACTATTGTCAGAGCGCTGCAATCCGACGGCGAGATTGTCGCTATGACCGGTGACGGTGTCAACGATGCGCCGGCGCTTCGTCAAGCCAACATTGGCGTGGCGATGGGCCGTGCAGGCACAGACCTGGCTCGAGAAGCCTCCAGCATGGTGATCACCGACGACAACTTCAGCACCATCGTAAAGGCGGTCGAGCAAGGGCGCATCATTTATGCCAATATCAAAAAGTCGATTGCCTACCTGCTGACCGCCAGCCTGGCCTCCGTGTTGACCATTGCCGTTGCTGTTCTTACCGACATCGGCCTGCCGCTATTGCCTTTGCAGCTGCTCTGGTTGAATTTGATCATGCACATATTTCCGGGCTTGGGCATCGTCCTGCAGCCGGGCGACCGAGGAACGATGTCGCGACCGCCGCGCCGTGCCCAGGAGCGCTTGTTGAGTGCCGCAGTGCAGCAGCAGATCTGGATGAGAAGCTTGGTGGTGGCACTGGCGGTTCTGGGCGCCATCGAGCTTGAAAGATGTCTGGGATGTGGGCGTGTGGAACTGACCACCGTGGGCTTCGCCACGCTTTCCATGTCGCTGCTGTTTCAGGCGTGGGCGTGGGCCGGGTGGGGAGCCAGGTCACCGGCTGTTGCTAAGACCGCTGTGTTCGGATCTCCGATGATTATCAACATGTGCGTCTCTTACGGCTTGCTGATCATCGCAATTTACTGGCCGGCCCTGCAGGCCGTGCTGCAAACGACTTCTCTCGGGCTGAGGGAGTTCGGCGTTGTCTTAGGCGTATCTGCCATTTCGTTTGCACTCACAGCCCTTCTGTCGGTCTTGATGCGCCGCAGGAAATCGTAAGGGAGCGGGATAGCATGAGCGCACCACTGTACATTGTTGACTTCCACGCTCACCTGATGACATTGTCAGGCGTGGAGAGAATTTGCCCGTTGGAACAAAAGTCGGCATTTTTCCGCTATGCCGTGCCCATACTGGAGCCGATTGCTCAGTTGACTGCGCCATTTCACGATCGCTTCCTCCGTGATGTGTCGATGCATCACCGGGACAGTTTGAGCCGGTCCGTCTACGCTCAGTTCGGACAGCTCTTCTTGATGGAGGCTCTGCGCCTTTTCAAGACGCATGGTCTGAAGCGACTTGTAGAGAGCATGGACAAGTTGAGAATCGATCACGCAGTGATCTACTCCCTGGAACCGCTCACCCGGACACGTGAGATTGTGGAGCTGGTAGGCTCATATCCAGGCCGGTTTTCCGTCTTTGGTTCAGTCGCTTGTGCTGAGCCGGATGCCGCTGCGTACCTTGAGCCATTCATGCAGTCCGGTAGCATACGCGGTGTCAAGATCCACCCTATGGTCGGTGGCTATAGCGTGACGGGGCTCTATGACGAGACCAAAGAGTACGTTGCCCTGGCGCAGGATTACAACCTTCCGGTGGCAATTCACACAGGCAATATTCCAACCAGCTCTCTCAAGGA
>DATNRD010000356.1:0-2830 GCA_036703665.1 Candidatus Obscuribacterales bacterium | reverse complement strand
GGTGTCCGGCCTGGCGTTTACGAAGAACGTCAGAGATCCTGCGATCCCCAGAATTACCGCGGCCGCCCCAACCAGGTAGAGCCGATTGGTGAAGATTCGAGACTTCGGCTTTGCTTTCGGGGCAAACGGCAGCACTTGAATCTTCGCTTTGATCTCCGGCCAGAGATTGAAGTTGTCAGGAAAGGCCGGTTGATAGGAACTCCTTACCAGGTCGCCGACTTCGGAAAGCTGATTAAACAGACCGCGACAGTTGGGGCAATCGAGCAGGTGAGCCGTGATCGACCGATGCCGCAAAGTAGCCACCTCCTGGTCGATATAGGCGGACAGCTCGTTTTGAATCAGTGCGCAGTCTTCGTTGAGCCTGGACTTGACCGCCGCCCAGAGGTCCACATTCAGTCCGGCCGGCAGGGCCAGCCCCTGGGAGAGCAGCTGGTTGGTGGCGTTTATCTGGCTGAATTTCTCCCTGCAGGGCGAGCATTCTTTGATATGCTGCCTGACCCCTTCGGCAGCAGGCGGAGCCAGCTCGCCATCCAGATAGGCCGAGAAATCATCCTGCACCACCTCGCAGACCCCGGGAAGCCTGACTGCCAACCCTTCCCAGATGTCCACCGGGGCTACGGACTCGGCACACATTCCAGCTGCCAAAAGCCCTTTAAGCGACTTCAAGGATTCGTATTCGCGCCGGCATCCGGCGCATTCAGTCAAGTGGTGGGAAACGGCCTGCCGGCGCTCGTTCTCGAGATGCTCATCGATCAAGCAGGACAGGTCTTCCTTAAATGCTGTGCAAGAACCGGTGATCATCCCGAAACCTCGCTGGCCGAACTGGCGCTTTCCAGGTAAGGCTTTAGCAACTCCTGGAGCTTGGCTCTCGCCCTGGCAATCCTTGACTTGACCGTTCCCATTTCCGTCTTGGTCAGGATGGCTATTTCCTCGTAGCTAAGCCCCTCCATTTCTCGCAAGACGATGGCCGTACGAAACTGTTCCGGTAATCTGGCCATGGCCTGACGAATAACTTCAGACATTTCGCGATTCAAAACGATGTCGTCGGGCTGCGCCGAGGTATCGGCTATGTCCCGCGTGGAACCTTCGCCGGAGTCGTCCGCGTCCAGCGACTCGTCCATCGACACGGTAGGCAGACGCCTGGGACGCTTGCGCAACTCGTCATAAAAGAGGTTCGTTACAATCTGTGTCAGCCAGGAGCGAAAGGAGGAGGGATTACGCAGGCTGCCTATGTTGCGCCAAATGCGAATGAAGACCTCCTGAGCGAGATCGGAGGTGTCCTGCCAGTCCGGCGCCAGCTGATAGAGCAGGGCATAGACCGTGCGCTGGTGTCTTTTGACAATTTCCTCGAAAGCAGCCGGTTCGCGCCTCTGGCAAGCGATAACCAGGTCGCGGTCACTCTTTTGACTGTAGGGCGTTAGCATGCGGACCTCAAAAAGCCCCCTCGTGACTGTCCCCCAGGCATCCTGCCTCATTCGACCTCTCCACTAATCGGGGTAGCGGGGAGTTTCTCCATCCCCGGCTGGGTGCCAGCACCGCGGCAGGATTCCAATATCGTAGCACTGTTCATTTCCAATACTATTGAACACCAGGCGCACCCAGGTCAGTCGAGACGCCACGCTAACGCCTCCCACGAAAAGACGCCTGGGCGGAGGAATCGTTCCCGCCGGAAGATTAACAGCGCTTATGGACACCGCCGCCGCTCGGCTATGTCCGGCCGGAGCCGAGGTCATTCTTTGAGCCTTAGAGTCGGTTCACCGTACAGTTGCCATAAGGTGGTAGCATAACTGTCAGCGAGCTAGTGCCCGTGCCTGTTTTGGCGCAGCCGACAAGGAGAATTGCGTTGTCCCACCGATATCTTTTCACGTCTGAATCCGTTACAGAGGGGCATCCAGACAAAATCTGCGATCAGGTCTCCGATGCCATTCTCGATGCCATTCTGGCAGAAGACCCCAAGGGGCGTGTGGCCGCGGAATGCTCCGTCACCACCGGGATGGTGCTTTTGACGGGCGAAATCACCACCACGGCACAGGTAGACATGCCGGACGTGGTGCGAAAGACGATAGCCGGCATCGGCTACGAAGGGGAACGGGGCGGGGGCTTCGATGCCAGGACATGTGCCGTCCTTGTCGCTATCGGCAAGCAGTCTCCCGACATCGCCGGCGGCGTGAGCAAGGCTCTCGAGAAACGGATGAACGGCTCGGTCGATGCCATCGATGAAATCGGTGCCGGCGACCAGGGCATGATGTTCGGCTTCGCCTGCGATGAAACGCCCGAGTTGATGCCGCTGCCCATCTCGGTGGCGCACCGCATCGCTCGCAGGCTGGCCGAGGCACGCAAGTCGAAGGTTCTGCCCTACCTGCGCCCGGACGGCAAGACGCAGGTGACCATCGAATACGAGGGCGACACCCCGGTCAGGGTAGACTCCATAGTCATTTCCTGCCAGCACGACCCGGTCGTCGACGGCATAGAAGACAACGACCGGCTGCAGGCCCGCATTGCCGAAGACCTGAAAGCGTACGTGGTGATGCCGGTCTTCAAAGACCTGAGCGTCAAGCCCGATGGCCAGACGCGCTATCTCATCAACCCCTCCGGGCGCTTCGTCGTGGGCGGACCGCAGGGCGACGCGGGACTGACCGGCAGGAAGATCATCGTCGACACTTACGGTGGCTACGCCCGTCACGGCGGCGGAGCCTTCTCGGGCAAGGACCCGACCAAGGTAGACCGTTCGGCCTGCTATATGGCGCGCCACATCGCCAAGAACATCGTGGCCGCGGGCCTGGCCCGGCGCGTGGAGATCCAGCTCGCCTACGCCATCGGCGTGGCCGAG